>JALWCD010000241.1:0-4621 GCA_027036915.1 Thermodesulfatator sp.
CGCCGGAGATCCGCGCGGCCGGCGCGGTCCGCAGGGCGGTCGGGCCCTCCCCGGGGGGCAAGCCCGCCCTGGGGATCGAGCTGGCCGAGCGGTTCTCCGGCGAGATCGTGAACTTTGATTCCGTACAGGTCTATCGTTATCTGGATCTGGGGACGGCCAAACCCACTCCCGAGGAACGGGCCCGGGTGCCTCATCACCTGATCGACCTCCTGGAACCGGACGAACCCTTTAACGCCGCGGCCTTTGTGGAGAGGGCCGACCGGGTGATCGCCGAGATCACCGCCCGGGGCCGTCTCCCGGTCCTGGTGGGGGGGACGGGGCTTTACCTCCGGGCCCTGCTTCACGGGCTTTTCCCGGTGGAGGTTCCGGAGGAACTGCGTCACAGGCTTCGCGAGCGCCTGGCCCGGGAGGGTCTGGCCAGCCTCTATCAGGAACTGCGCCGGCGGGACCCCAGGGCCGCCCGCCGGATCCATCCCCACGACCGGGTCAGGGTCCTCCGGGCGCTTGAGGTCTGTCTGGCCACCGGGCGAACCTTTTCGGAACTGGCCGAAAAGCACGCCTTCCGCGAGCGCCGTTACCAGGCCCTCAAGATCGGCCTTCATCTCCCCCGTCCGGAACTCTATCGCCGCCTGGACGAACGGGTGGATCGCATGCTGGCCCGGGGGCTGCTTGAGGAGGTCAGGGGTCTCCTTGAAAGGGGGTTTTCCCCGGAGCTAAAGCCCCTCCAGGCCATCGGTTACCGTCACATGATCGCCTATCTTAGGGGAGAGGTATCTTTTTCCGAGGCCGTGCGTCTCATGAAACGGGACACCCGTCGTTACGCCAAGCGTCAGCTCACCTGGTTCCGGGCCGATCCGGAGGTGAAATGGTTTCATCCGGAAGACCGCGAGGCCATCTTCCGCGAGGTGGAGCGTTTCCTGAAAATTTAACTGTTTTCTGAAAGAAAGTATTTTCGATTTAAGGTGAAATTTTGTTTGATTACTTTCAGGATGGCTTTGAAACGGTATATTTAGGGAAACTCCGGATGAGGTGTGGCGGCATGAAGGAAAAACTCTTTGCTCCTTCTCCCAAGAAGATCGCGGACAAGAGTCGCGATCCGGAGGAAACCATCGCGGAGGTGGAGGAGACCCTGAGGCGCAGCGGGCTCAAGGTCTTCCGGGAGCTCCGTCGGATCGACAAGGGGCGCCTGGGGATCCCGGTCTACATCAGCATTTACGATCTCGAAGGGCAGTCCGTCACCGGGAATTACAAACAGATGGGCAAGGGCGCCACGGACGCCCTCTCCCGGGCCAGTGCCCTCATGGAGCTGGTGGAACGATTCTCCCTTTTCCATTTCGTTAAAAACCGGGCCCGGGCGGAGGTGGCCTCCCTTTCCGAGCTCGGGGAGGCGACCCTTTCCGTGGAGGAACTCCTTCAGTCCGTAGAGGATCCGGAGGAAGATGCCCGGGCCCGTGAGCTTGCCCGGCGGGTGCTACCGGAGATTCCCTTTCACATGGTCCCGGCCCTGGACGTGGCCGAGCGCCGGACGGTGAAGTTACCCTTTTACTGGTTCTGGATCCTTTACGAGTACAACGGTTCGGCCGCCGGAAATACCTATCCCGAGGCCGCGGTCCAGGCCACCTGTGAACTGATCGAGCGTCACGTCTCGGCCCTTTCCCATCGTCTGGCCGCTCCCATGCCCGAGATCCGGCGGGCCTCCATCACCGGAGAAGGGGATCGTCTTTGCCGGTGTTTCGAAAGACTCGGCATCAGGCTCTGGATCCGGGATATGACCTACGGTATGCCGGCCCCTACGGTGGCCGCCATGGCCCTTGACCCCGCCACCTTTCCCCACCGCAGCGAGATCGTTTACGCCTCCGGGACGGGCACCAGCCCGGAAAGGGCCCTCATCCGGACCCTCACGGAGATCGCCCAGCTGGCCGGGGATTTCGACACCGAGGGACGCTATCTGGAGAGCGCTCTCCCCAAGTTTGCGGACCTTTCCGAGGCCGGTTATGTGACCGAGAAGGCCGGAGAGGTAGACCTTTCGGATCTTCCGGATCTTTCGGCCCCGGATCACGTGGTGGAACTGGAACGGCTGGCCCGGGGGCTACGTGAAAGGGGATACCGCCTTTTCATGGTAGACCTCGCCCACCCCCGGCTGGGACTTCCCGCGGTCTATGCCGTGATTCCCGGGGCGCTTTTTCGGGAAAGGACCAGGATTTCGCCCCTTTATCATCTGGCCCGCACGGTGGCCCTTTATCTTCCCCGGGAGGAGGCCCTGGGAATCCTCCGGGGTCTGCTCGAGGAGGCCCCGGACAAATACTATCTCTGGGGCTATTACGGGAAACTCCTTTCCGAGGCCGGGAACCCCGAAGAGGCCCTGCGGGCCCTCCGAAAAGCCCTCGAGTGTTCTCCGGAACCCACGGATCGGCCGGCCATTCAGGCTCATCTGGCCGAGGTCTATCTTCGCCTTGAACGTTACTCCGAGGCCCGGAGGGCCGCGGAGGAAGGCCTGGCCCTCATGGAGATGCCCGAACTCTGGAATCTCCTGGGGCGCGCCTGTTTTCGCCTGAAGGATTACCCCGAAGCCCTCTCGGCCTTCCTGCGGGCGGTGGAACTCGAACCCTCCTCGGCCGTGGATTATGCCAACGCCGGTCAGTGTCTCAAGGAAATGGGGGTGCTCCCGGAGGCCCGGCGGTTCTTTGAGATGGCCCTCGCACTTGAGCCTACTTTAAAGATGGCCCGGGAAGGGTTAAAGTGGTGTGAGAAACAGCTTGGGGAGGAGTCCCATGTATAAAAGAGGTCTCATTTTGCGTTTTCCGGCCGAGGTGGTGGATCAGCCCATTGTCTGGCGTCTGGTCAAGGATTTCGACCTTTCCTTTAACATTCTGAAAGCCACCATCCTTCCGGGCAAAGAAGGTATCATGGTCATGGAGCTTTCCGGCCACCCCAAGAAGGTCTCGCAGGGGCTTCAGTATCTGCGGGATCTGGGGGTGGAGGTTAGACCCATCGGGCAGGAGATCCATCGTAAGGACGAGGTCTGCATTCACTGCGGTTCCTGCACCGCGGTCTGTCCTACCGGGGCCCTGGCGGTCGACCGGGAGACCATGGAGGTGGTCTTCGACCCCGATCGCTGCAGCGCCTGCGGGCTTTGCGTTACGGCCTGTGTGGTGCGGGCCATGGAGGTGCAGCTTGAGCGCGAAGCTCTATGATCGCGGTGGCCATCTCCGGGGGGGTGGATAGTGCCTTTGCGGCCTGGAGGCTCTCCCGGAGCGAGAAGGTCTTTCTTCTCCATGCCCGTTTCGTGCCCGAAGACGCGGATCCCGAAAGACCCCGGCGAATAGCCGAATTTCTGGGCCTCCCTCTGGAGGTGGTGGATCTCAGGGAGGCCTTTCGGAAAAAGGTCATAGATTACTTCCGGGAAGCTTACGCTCGGGGTCTCACTCCCAATCCCTGCGTGATCTGTAACCGGGAACTCAAGTTCGGACTCCTCCTGCAAAAAGCCCTTGAACTTGGGGCTGAACGACTGGCCACGGGTCACTATGCCCGGGTGGTCTACGAGCCCCGGCTCAAACGATATCTCCTTTACAAAGGGCGCGATACACGCAAGGATCAGAGCTATTTCCTGCACCAGCTCTCTCAGGAGGCCCTCTCCCGGGTCCTCTTCCCCCTGGGGGACTTCCTCAAGGAGGAGGTCATCCGGGAGGCCGTGCGTGTGGGGCTCTTTAACCTCACGGCTCCCGAGAGTCAGGAGGTCTGTTTCATTCGCGGGGATTATCGGGAACTCTTTCGAGGCCTGAGTTTCCCGCCGGGTGAGATCGTGACCGTGGATGGTCGGGTGGTGGGACGTCACCGGGGGCTTTACGCCTACACCGTGGGTCAGAGGCGAGGTCTCGGACTACGGCTGGGCCGGCCTTACTATGTGATACGGCTCGATCCCCGCCGGAATCAGGTCGTCGTGGGGGAGAAGAAAGACCTTCTGCGGCTGGACTGCCTGGTGGGGAACGTAAACTTCATCTATCCGCTTGACCCCGAAAAACCTTTTCGGGCCGAGGTGCGGATCCGTTATCGTCACCGGGAGGCCCCGGCGGAGGTCAGGCCTTTGGGAGACGGACGTTACCGGGTAATATGGGATAAACCGCAGAAGGCCGTAACCCCGGGACAATTTGCGGTCTTCTACCGGGGGGATTTGGTGCTGGGCGGGGGAGAGATCCTTCGGGAGGAAGACCATGCCGCAGGTGAGATTTCTGCCGTTTGAGGTGACCATAGAGGCTGGAGAAGGGGAGACGGTTTTACACGCGGCCATGCGGGCCGGGGTGCATATCAACGCCTCCTGTGGCGGCGCGGGGGTCTGCAATAAGTGTCGGGTCTTCGTGGAAGAGGGGCGCGTTCGAGGGGAAGCCCTTCCGGAGGGAGGCTACAAGGCCTGTACCCTGATCCCCGAGACCGATCTGGTGGTGCGGGTGCCGGTGGAGAGCCATCTCGATCGTCGGGCCCTCCTCAGGGCCCCCAAACGGCGGGCCACGGCCTGGCTGGCCGCCGGAGAACTCAAAACCGTAAGGCCTGAGCCGGCCTATCGGCGAATTTTTCTGGAACTCTCGCCTCCGGATCTGGGGGACAATCTTCCGGACTTAAGACG
>JALWCD010000241.1:4631-5919 GCA_027036915.1 Thermodesulfatator sp.
CTCAAAAGGGGCCTCAAGGAGGCCCTGGGGGTGGAGCCCGAGGCCGAATGGGAGCTCCTGCGCCGGTTGCCCTATGCTCTGCGGGAGAAAGGGTTCCGGGTCACCGTGGGCCTTTACGAACATCCCGAAAGAACCATTCCCGTGATAAGAGAGGTCTGGCCCGGGGATCGGACCGGACAGGGACTGGCCGTGGCCGTGGACCTGGGGACCACCACCCTCTGTGCCGAACTGGTGGACCTGAGCCGTGGTCAGGTGCTGGCCGAGACCTCGGACTACAATCCCCAGATCAGCTACGGGGAGGATGTCATCAGCCGGATCGAATTTGCCCGGCGGGAGGGGGGGCTTAACCTTCTTTCGGAAAAGGTGCGGGACCGGGTGGCCCATCTCATCCGGGAGCTGTGTGAGAAGGCCGGGGTCTCATCCCGAGAGATCGATCTGATCTCCATGGCCGGCAATACCGTGATGACGCATCTTTTCCTGGAGCTTGAGCCCCGTTTTCTCCGGGAGAGTCCCTACGTGCCGGTGGCGGCCTTTTATCCCCCGGTGCCGGCCAGGGATCTGGGGCTTCCCGCAGGCGAAGGGGCCATGGTGGAGTTCGCTCCTTCGGTGGCCAGTTACGTGGGCGGGGATATCGTGGCCGGAGTGGTGGCCACGGGCTTTTTCGAGGAGGACCCGCTTACGCTTTTCATCGACATCGGGACCAACGGCGAGATCGTGGTGGGGAACCGGGATTTTCTGGCCTGTGCCGCCTGTTCCGCCGGTCCGGCCTTTGAGGGCGGCGGGATAAAGCACGGTATGCGGGCCACCTCTGGGGCCATCGAGGCCGTGCACATTGATCCGGAAAGCCTGGAACCCATGATTCTCACCATCGGGGGCCGAAAACCCAAGGGGATCTGCGGTTCGGGAATTATAGCCCTCCTGGCCAATCTCTTCCTCACCGGGCTTATCGACCGCTCCGGAAAGTACCGGCGGGATCTAGACCATCCCAGACTGCGGGAGGGTCGCGACGGCTGGGAATACGTCCTGGTCTGGGGGGAGAATTCCGCCACCGGAGAGGACATCGTCTTTACCGAGGCCGATATAGACAACCTCATCCGGGCCAAAGGGGCCATGTTCGCCGGCTACCAGACCCTTCTCGAATCGGTGGGTCTTTCGGTGGCGGCCGTGGCACGGGTGATCGTCGCACGCGATCTGAACGGCGACGGGGTGCTCGACCTGTTCGTGGGCACGACGTGGGGCACCCGAAGCCGCCTGCTGCGCGGCCAGGGGGGCGGGCCGTTCGTCGAGG
>JALWCD010000242.1:0-16585 GCA_027036915.1 Thermodesulfatator sp.
CGCAGGAGACCTCCTCTCCCAGAATGGCCCCTCCGAAACGCTCTTTAAGTCTTTCCACCACCTTCATCCCTATCTCCAGAATCCCCAGCGTCCGGCTTCCTGCCGGATCTTTTCCTGGAGTTTCATAAGCCCGTACATGAGGGCTTCCGGCCTGGGAGGACACCCCGGGATGTAAACGTCCACCGGCAGAAACTCGTCACAGCCCTGCACCGTGGAGTAGGTCCGGAAAACCCCACCGGAGCAGGCGCAACTGCCCATGGCGATCACATACCGGGGCTCAGGCATCTGGTCGTAAACCCGGCGCACCACCGGAGCCATCTTCTTGGTCACCGTGCCGGCCACGATCAGGACATCGGCCTGCCGGGGAGAGGCCCGAAAGATGATCCCGAACCGGTCGAGATCGTGATGGCTGGCCCCGGTGGCCATCATCTCGATGGCGCAACAGGCCAGCCCGAAGGTCATGGGCCAGAGGGAACCCGTGCGCGCCCAGTTAATAAGTTTGTCGAGCGGGGTGATGAAGGCCGGTGTTCCGGGAATGTGCCGTACGTCCGGGGCTACTTCTACCGTATCTTTTTCTACTCCCATCGGAAGGCCCCCCTGATCCAGGCATAAACGTAAGCCACCAGCAGAAGCGCGATAAAGATCACCATCTCGATGTAAGCCAGCGCCCCCAGACGGTCGAAGGAAACCGCCCAGGGATAAAGGAAGACCGCCTCCACGTCGAAGACCACGAAAAGAATGGCGATGGCGTAAAACTTGACCGAGAAGGGATGACGCGGTTCGCCCGAGGGGGGAAGACCGCATTCGTAGCGCACCCGCTTTTCGGGATAGGGCCTGCGGAGTCCCAGTACCTGATTTATGATCACCATGGAAAGTCCGATCACAAAGACCAGCACCGCCAGGATCAGAATCGGTAAATACTTAGCCGCCAGAACGGTCTCCCCCACCCTAGCCCTCCTTGGCCGAAGCCTGCCTGGCCGGTTTTTTGGCGACCTTTTTGGCCGGCGGTTTCACCTCTTTTACGGCCAGGGCCTCGTTGGGGCAGGCCGCCACACAGTGAGGTTTTTCCCCGGCCGAAACCCGATCCTTACAGAGATCACACTTGTTAACCCTTCCGGTGTGGGAATTGAATTCCGGCACCCCCCAAGGGCAGGCGTAGACACAGTTCACACAACCCACACAGAGCTCCTCCACCACGAAGACCACCTCGTTTTCCCGGCGCATGGCCCCGGTGGGGCAAACCGCCGCACATTGAGGCTTCTTGCATTGCATACAGGAAAAATAGACGAAGGCCTTTCCACTCTTAAGAATCCGGCAATTGGCTACCCCATCGTGGGTATCGGCGCAGGCAGAAACACAGGAAAGACAACCGTCACATTTTTCGGAATCATGAGTTACCGTATATGGCATGGCTCTATATAAGACAAAAAGTCAATTCGAAGTCAAGTTTGACCTTTCTTTGTCCCTCAAGCTTTCGGGGAAATTTTCCCCTTTTTGTGGGGGTTTTCTCCCCGGATCTAAAAATCCTACTCCCGCAAAAGGATTTCTATTTCGCCCCAGGGAATATTCTGGACCAGAAGGCAAACTTCTCGAAAGGATAGATCAAGTAAGGCTAATAATAAAGCCAATTTTTCTATTTTTTCGGATAAAGTTTTGCTGAGATCCGAAAAAGTGAGTTTTTTCCTGTTTTCAAGCTCTTCCATCACCCAGAGGAGCATCTGTTTGAAGAGAGGTTCCAGTCGTTTAAGCTCCACCGTCGGAGGGGCCTGTCTTTCAAGTACTCGCACCATGGCCGCCACCAGCTGGTTGAGATCGGCTTCAATTTCGGGCTCAGGGCTCTCCACGCCTGTAGAACAAAAAACATCCCAGCCCAGTATTTCCCGGGCCTGAAGGACTTCGCCCAGGGAATCCGCCTTTTCCAGGGCCTCCGGAAAGGGTTCCTCGGTTTTTTCCGGAGAGGGGGAAGTTTCCCGGGGCAAAAGGAGTCTGCTTTTCAGATAAATCAGATGAGAAGTAAAACATAAATACTCCGAGGCCTTCTCGAAGCTTTCAGGAAGGAGTTTTTCAAGCTCCGCCAGATAAATCCGGGCCAGAGAGGCCAGATCCAGATCCAGGACCTCCGCAGGCCTGGCTTTTAATTCTTTCTGTAATCGCTCGTAAACCTGGGGCAAACTTTCGTTCATGTTTGAGTCCCGGATTTGATTTAAGTCAATTGTGATTATATTCTTCCCATGATAAGGGAAAAATCCAAAACTCGTAAGAAGGAGGGAGGGGTCATGAGACAGAGACCGTGGAGTCTGATCTGGGGTCTTTTTATCCTCTTTTTCCTGGGCTGGCCTATGGCCGCACAGGCCAAGCCCTCCAAGTGCGAGGAGTGTCACGCCAAGGTAACCCCGGGTATAGTGAAGGATTTTCACCGCTCCAAGATGTCCAGAAAACTGGCCTGCTACACCTGTCACGGCAAATCCCACATGAGCGAAAAGGATGTGGACAAGGCCAAACTGCCCACCATCGAGACCTGTAAGCGGTGTCATCCCAAACAGGCCAAACAGTACATGTCCGGCAAGCACTTCTTGGGCTGGATTGCCATGGAAGCCATGCCCACTACCCATATGCAGCCCGGTCCGGTGACCAAAGGACGCAAGGGATGCGGTGGCTGTCATTCCCTGGGAGCCACAAAAGAGGCCAAGAAGAATCCCTACTACCCCAAATACGCCATGGATTGTCAGAACTGCCACACCCGACACGCCTTCTCCGTGGAGGAGGCCCGCGAGCCCGAGGCCTGTATGACCTGTCACATGGGGTTCGACCATCCCCAGTGGGAGATGTGGTCCACCTCCAAGCACGGAGCGGCCTACATGATCGACCGGCTGCTCGGCCGCCCCATTGAGGAGCGGCGCGGTCCGCGTTGTCAGACCTGCCACATGCCCGATGGTGACCACCGGGTAATGACCGCCTGGGGCTTCCTGGGCCTTCGGGTACCCGAGGACGATAAGGAATGGTGGAACTACCGGGTAACCATCCTCAAGGCCCTGCGGGTGCTGACTCCGGACGGCAAATTCACCGAGCGTCTGGACGTGGTAAAGGCCGGAAAGGTGGCCCGTCTTACCAAGGAGGAATGGCAGGCCGAAAGGGACCGCATGATCAAGGCCTGCAAGCAGTGTCACAACCTTAATTTCGTCAGGGAACAGCTCCATCAGGCCGACATGATGCTCAAGGAAGCGGACAAGATCTTCGCCGAGGCCATCGAACTGGTGGCGGATCTGGCCCGCGAGGGGATCATCAAGCACCCCGATGGCAATCCCTATCCGGATCTCCTGCGGTTCTATGAAACCCCTTATGAGATCGAACAAAAGCTCTACCTCATGTTCATGGAATACCGTATGCGAACCTTCCAGGGAGCCTTCCACATGAACCCGGATTACTCCCACTGGTACGGCTGGGCGGAGATGAAAAAGACCCTGGCCGAAATGAAGGAGCTGGCCCGGGAGATGCGTGAGAAGGCCGGAAAGTAGACCGGGGTCCAAAGTCTAAAAGTGTAGACCCTCAGGGCGGGCTTAAGCCCGCCCTTTTTGTTTGGTTAAAATCATCCATTCAGAAAGATTTTACCCCCTATTATTAAACCATTCCTAAATGAGTTTGATATAACCCAGGAAGTTTCAGGCCCTTTATCTCTTTTGACAAGCTACAAGATGGACCTTTTTAAAACAGCGGTTCATGATCACCGCAAGGCCGCCGCGGCGGGCGATCTCGGCCGCCTCCTCGCTCACGATGCCTTCCTGAAGCCAGAGAACCTTAGCCCCTATCTTTACGGCCTCCTCGGCTATAGGGGGTACCTGGTCGGCCCGGCGAAAGACGATCACCACCTCCGGACGTTCGTTCTCCGGAATGGCCGAAAGGGAGGGATAACAGACCCGGCCCAGGATCTCACTCTGGCCGGGATTGACAGGCACCACCTCAAAGCCCTGCTCAAGGAGATAGCGCATGACCTGGTGGCTGGGTCTTTCCGGTTTGGGGCTGGCCCCCACGATGGCCAGGCGTCGATAATTCCGCACGACCTCCAGGGCCTCCGGCTCAAGGCGAGAGTAGTCCGGAAGCTCACAGGCCCGGGACATCCCTAGCCTCCGTATTTCACTATCCGGACAAAAGTTTCGGGATCAAGTGAGGCCCCGCCCACCAGGGCCCCGTCCACTTCGGACTGGGCCATGAGCTCAGCAATGTTTTCGGGCTTCACACTTCCCCCGTAAAGGATACGGGTCGTTTCCGCAAAATCTTTGCCGAAAAGTTCCGCCAGAAGTCCCCTCACATATCGGTGGGCTTCCTGAGCCTGCTCAGGGGTGGCGGTCCGCCCGGTCCCGATGGCCCAGACCGGCTCATAAGCGATCACCAGAGCCTTCAACTCCTCAGCCGAAAAACCGGAGAGGGCTTCCCGGACCTGCCTTTCAAGAACCTCGAAGGTCTTTCCGGATTCTCGCTCCGTCAGGGTTTCGCCCACACAGAGAACGGGTTTCAGGCCTGCGGAAATCACCCCGGAGAGCCTCTTCCGGATCATCTCGTCCGTCTCCCCGAAAAGATGTCGCCTTTCGGAATGGCCCAGGATGACATATTCCACCCCGCACTCCTTCAACATGAGCGGGGAGATCTCCCCGGTAAAAGCCCCCTTTTCGGCCCAGTGGGCGTTCTGGGCCCCGAGTTTGATGTTGGTTCCGGCAAGCTCCCGGCCCGCCGGATAAAGGGCCGTAAAAGGAGGAGCGATCATGATCTCTCGATCGGTCACCTCCGAAACCAGCTCCCTGAAACGCCGGATATAGTTCAGAGTCTCCCTCACGGTCTTGTGCATCTTCCAGTTTCCGGCAATAAGCGGAACACGCATAAGCCTCCCTCCTCAGGATTTAAGAGCCGCAAGCCCGGGAAGTTCCTTGCCTTCCAGAAACTCCAGAAAGGCCCCGCCACCGGTGGAAAGATAGGAAAAGGCGTGCGTCACGCCGGCGCGCTTTATGGCCGCCAGGGTGTCCCCCCCGCCGGCCAGGGTAAGGGCGTTCTGAGCTGCTATGGCCCGGGCCACCGCCACCGTTCCGTAGGCGAAGACCGGTTTTTCGAAAAGCCCCAGGGGACCGTTCCAGACGATGGTCCCGGCCCCGGAGAGGGCCTCTGCGAAAAGCGCCACCGTCTCCTCCCCGAGGTCGTAGGCCGCCTTGTCCGCCGGCACGGAATCCACCGGGACCTCCTCTTCGCCCTGTCCTTCTTCGTTTTCCGCAACCACCAGATCCACCGGAAGATAGACCTTTACTCCCCGCTCCCGGGCGGAAAGAAGGATCTCCCGCGCGGTCTCAAGTTCCGACTCCTCCACCAGGGAACGCCCCAGGTTAAGGCCCTCGGCCGCAAGAAAGGTGTTGGCCATGGCCCCGCCGACAAGGAGCTTGTCCACCCGGTTCAGAAGATTGCGCAGGACCTCTATCTTTCCCGAGATCTTGGCCCCGCCCACCACGGCCACCAAGGGCCTTTCCGGAGATTCCAGGGCCCGGGAGAGATACTCCACCTCACGCCGAAGCTGAAAACCCGCGGCCTTCTCCCTCACCCTTTCCGGCACCCCCACCACCGAGGCGTGGGCCCGATGGCTCACGGAGAAGGCGTCGTTGACGTAGACCTCCGCCAGGCGGGCCAGGGCCTCCGCAAAAGCGGGATCGTTCTTGGTCTCGCCCGGATGAAAGCGAAGGTTCTCCAGGAGAAGGACCTCGCCCTCGCCGAGTTCCTCCACCGCGCGTTCGGCCACCTCGCCCACGCAGTCCTCCGCAAAACGTACCGGTCGCCCCAGAAGCTCCGCCAGTCTTTCGGCCACGGGTTTGAGGGACATCTCCGGAACCCGTTTTCCCTTGGGGCGCCCCAGATGGGAGCAGAGGATGACCCGGGCCCCCTGCTCAAGAAGGTGTTTCACGGTGGTAAGACTCGCCCGGATGCGGGTATCGTCGGCCACCCGCCCCTCCGAAAGGGGCACGTTGTAGTCCACCCGCACCATGACCCTCTTCCCCGAAACCTCAAGCGCGGTAAGGTCCCTCATGGGCCTCCTCCTCAAAGCATCTTCTCCGCGATGTGGACCGTAAGATCCCCGAGCATGTTCACGTAGGAGCCGAACTCGTTGTCGTACCAGCCGTAAATCACGGCCTGGGTGATGGGCACCTCCACCTGAGCGCAGGAGAGCCCCTTGATCTCCTCGGCCGAAAGGCCCTTGCAGGCCTTCGTAAGATCCACCCGGGCCAGCGCCGTACGGGTATGGGTCTCCGCACCCTCGATGATGGCCGCCGCCTGAGGATAACCGATAATATCCGTGGAGACGTTCTGCTCCAGGGTGAAAACCAGATAGGGTTTGTAGGGCCCTTCGGCGGCCTTGCGATAAATTTCGTTTATGACCTCCCGGGTGATGCGATCCTCAAGACTCTCGTCCTGGAGATTCACCACCAGGACGATGAGACTTCCGGTGGTGGTGGGAATCCGCACGCTTTCGGCCATGAATCCGATACGCTTCATCTCCGGAATCACCAGCCCCAGGGCCTCGGCCGCTCCGGTGGTGGTGAGAATGATGTTGTTGAAGATGCTGCGGGTCTTGCGCAGATCCTTGGCCCCGGACTTCGGAGGCCGGTCCAGCACGGACTGGGAGTTGGTCACCGCATGGACCGTAACCATGGAGGCCGAAAGTATGCGGTCGGCCCCGAAATGGTCGAGAAGGGGTTTCACCATATAGGCCAGACAGGTGGTGGTGCAGGAAGCGGCTGAAATGACCCGGTGTTTTTCCGGGCGATAATCCTCGGTGTTTATCCCGTAAACCACCGTTACGGAGTCCTCGGGAAAGCCCTTCTCCTTGTCCTTAAGCTTGAAGGGAGCCGAAAGGATGACCTTCTCCGCACCGGCTGCCAGGTGACCCCGCAGGGCCCCTTTGGGATTATCCGGTTCGGCCTGAGGGTCCCGGAAAACCCCGGTGGTATCCACCACCAGGCGTACCCCTTCCTCCTTCCACTGAATGTCTCTGGGATTACGGTGTTCCCGCAGGATCTTCACCGGAACCCCGTTTATGGTCATGGTGCCTTCTTTCTCGTTCAGGTTCTCGATGACCCGCCCGCCGCGGTATCCATGAAGATAGGTGGCCAGCCGGCCGTAGGTGCTGTCCTTCTCGATATAGGCTGCAAGATCCTCAAGAGAACGCCCCACCTCCCGGCCGGTGTTGACCACGATCTCGGAGAAATATTTACGCGCCACGTGATGCCAGAGGGTCAATTTGCCAATCCTTCCCAGACCGTTGATACCTAATTTCATCCCTCCCTCCTTTTCCGATTTTTAGACCCTAACCAGGCCTATCACTTCCCTTACGGGATGTTTACCTAAATATACGTTTCCTCTCAAGCCATCAAGACTTATCCACTCTCCGAGTCGCACCATTCGCCCATCAAAAAAAGCCACCTTCTTTTTTTCTTCTATGGTCAGATTCTCACAGCCCACCACGCAGGTCTTCCCCAGACGAGAGGCCACGATGGCGGCATGCGAGGTCTGACCTCCCCGGGCCGTAAGCAGACCGTCGGCCTGGCTGATTTCCTTGATGTCATCCGGCACGGTGTCGTAACGCACCAGTATGAGAGGAGACTCCGGATCCTCCCGGCGCAGACGATGGATATCCTCCAGATCAAAGACCAGACGACCGGAGAGGGCACCCCCGGAAACCCCTATTCCCTTGCCGAGAAAATATCTTTCGAGCTCCTCCATCTTCTCAAACACCCGGATCCGGGGTTTCTCTTCCTGGGTCACCATGTCCCGCACCTGAAGGATATAGAGATCCTCCCGGCGAGGGCCTTCGAAGGTGAACTCTATCTCCTGATGAGACCATTTTTTCTCATAAACCAGATGTTGCGCCATCTCGAAAAGGGCCTGATAGATCTCTGGAAAGGCCTCCTCAAGTGAGGGGCCCTCCCGTCTTTCCCGTTTTCGCTGTTCGATGGAAATGGGATAGGTGTTCACCAGACCGGAGACGATATCCTCTCCCTGATTGCCCGGGGTATAGTCTCCCCAGAGGGCCAGCCGGGAAAGCTTCCCATAGGGCGGCGCGGTAAAGACCACTCCGGTGCCGGCCTCAAGCCCCAGATTCCCGAAGGTCATGGCCTGCACGATCACAGCCGTGCCCCAGGCCTCGGATATGCCCATGATCTCCCGGTAAACCCGGGCCTTTTTGGCCTGCCAGGAGGCGAAAATGAGCTCCAGGGACCGGGCCAGCTGCTCCCAGGGATCATCCGGAATGGTGATGCCGTGGCTCTCCACCATTTTACGGTAAAGGAGAGCTAGCTCCCGCATCTCTTCGCCCGAAAACTCCCGTTTTTTCTTGACCCCGTAAAGCCTTTTGTGAGCTCGCATGAGCTGGTTGAAGAGCTCCCGCTCCAGGCCGTGGGCCATGGCCCAGCTCTGCACGAACCGGCGATAAGTGTCCCAGGCGAACCAGAGATTGCCGGTCCTCTCCGCCAGGCCTTCGATGATCTCGGGATTGGAGCCCAGGTTGAGGATGGTGGACATCATGCCGGGCATGGAGATGGCCGCTCCGCTGCGGACCGAAAGAAGAAGGGGATTTTCCGGGGAACCGAAGAGGCGGCCGGTACGCCGCTCGAGGACCTTCACCCCCTCCTCAATCCGGGCCAGGAGATCCTGGTAGGCCTCCCGGTAACGGGAAATGACCGGATAACAACGGAAAACCTCCGTGGTGATCACGAAGCCCGGGGGCACCGGCAGGTCTTCCTCGGTGAGAAGAAGAAGGTTGTAGGCCTTGTTGCCCAGATGAATGAGATCCCGGGCCAGGGGATTGGGCTCGTTAAGATCGCAAAGGGCCCGTTCCGGATCATAGCTCATCAGAAGGTCCAGATCCCGGGCGTCCAGTCTTTCCCTTTGCTTGAGAAGGATCTGGTAAACCCGGGAGACAAAGTTGTCCAGGGACTGAAGCACAAAGGAGGAAGCCACCAGGTCCCGGGTAAAGGTCTCGGTCACGTGGTGGATAAATTCACCTTCGGAAAGTCTGGACGTCCCCCGACGATAGCGGGGCAAAAGGTGTTTGCGCCCCATCTGGCGGAGTATAATCCCCAGGTTTTCCACGTGCGGACTGATGTAGTAGGCCTTGATGATGTGTCGCACCCCTTCGAGCAGGCCCCGGAAGATATCCAGATACTGGGTATAGGTAAATCGGCGCATCTCAAGGGAATTTTCCAGAAGTTGAAGATAGATGTCGAATTTCTTGGAACTGATACCCTCGATGGCCAGCCCTTTACGGAAAAGCTTTAGATACTTGAGGATCCTGAAGAAGGTGGCCCGGGTAATGAAGGGTGGATCGAAATCCCGGACCAGTTCCTCGAAGTAGGTTCGGGCCAGGGTCTCCAGGCGAAAAGTCAGGCCCAGGGCGTCGAATTTTTTCTCGTGATAGCGGCCGTACATGGAAGGGATGTCCGCCGCAATATGGCGCTTGAGATAAATGTCCTCCTTCGGGGAAAACTTTCGGCGAGAGAGGATAATGTGGTCCTTGAGATACTCCAGATAGTCCAGAAGGGCGGCCAGGCGCTTTTCGACCCTCTCCTCCTCAAGTCCTTTAAGAAGCCCATCCACCCCCTCAAAACCCCAGACTCTGGCCTGCTCCAGATACCCGCGAATATCCTCCAGGGAAAGGCTGTATTTCTGGTGCTCCAGCAGATAAAGTTCATGGAGGAGATAGACTCTTTTCTTTTCTGTCTCGGAAACTCCGGACCCTTCAAGGGCCTCTTTGACCTCCTCTGGTTTGCGTTCAAGAAGATCTTCAACCCGCCTGATACGCAGGGCCCGGAAAAGGTGTCTGGTGGCCTGATGGGCCTCCTCCACCAGAGGGCCTCCGGTCTCAAGAGCCTGCCAGAGTTCGGGAGGGAGAAAAGGTTTGAGGGGTTTTTTGTCCAGGCTATACCAGAACTGGAAGATGGCTTCTATGAAATCCAGAATGAGATTGGAACTTTCTACGTGACACTGTTTGCGCAAAAAATGGATGAGGGGATCTTTGCGGTTATGGATTTCGTCGATCTCGGTGGAGACGTCCCTCAAACGCCCCTCGGCACCGATTTCGTGATAATAGACCGGAAGGAGCCGACAGAACTGTTTCACCAGGCTGTAAACCGGAGCTATGTCGGCGTTGAGCAGCCTGGTAACATCTTTCTGGAAAAGGTCCGTATCCCGGATACAGGTTCCGGCCAGTTTTAGATTGATGATGAGGGCCGAAAGCAGAGTCACACACCACTTGGGATTCCGCTCAAAAATCTCCAGCCATACCCGAATGTTCATGAGGTGGGCCGGATTGCACAGCACGTGCCATTCCTGATCCACCCCTTTGATTTCGGGATACTGAAACCCGAAACGAATCACCTCTTCCACGAAGATTTCGGCCAGATGCGGATCTTCCCGGTCCAGAATCTCGAAGCCCAGGTTCTTGATACACTGTAGAGCCGTCCAGGGAAAAAGCCGAACCTTTCTTTTCAGGATCTCAAAGGTCCGCACCACCAGCCGATCCAGATTCTCCCGGGCCTCGGCCCGGATGAGGGCCACCAGGGAACGGTTGATCTCCCGCAGGACCTCCTCGTGGATGAGAGAGAGGGCCGGATTTTCGGCCATTTTAAAGAGGAAAAGAAGCTTAAGGTCCTCCTGATCGCTTTCCGCCGAAAGTCCTTCCAGCCGGGCCGGAATTTCCCTGAAGACCTTGATGAGATCCAGGTGGTCCGGAAAATGAAGAAGCTCCTCCAGACTTAAGGCAATCTCTCGTTCCAGAACCTTCAGATATTTTCGCAGCCTCCGATGAGAAACCGGTTGCACTATTTCAGCATAGCCTTCCACCCCGGGAAAGAATTTCGCCGGATCCGGATATCTAAGCCAGGCGCGATAGGTAAAAACTAGATCCCGCCTTACCAGCTCCAGGAGGATTGCCGGCGGTGGCAAGGGGCTCCTTTCCAGATACTTTTCCGCCAGTCTCTTGAAGGAATAATAACTTTCCAGAAAGGCCTGCCACCTATCCTCAGGAAGTCCACAAACACCCTCGCAAACCCCTTCAAAGACCGGAAGGAAGACCCCCCAGACCCTCTCCCCCCGAACCTCCACGGCCTCCCCAAGTACCGAGAAAAGTCCCTCTCCGGCCTGAGCCCAGAGTTCCTTTTTCTTCTCCGCAAAGCCCCAGAAAAAAATGTCGGTAATGACCCACAGGGCCTGAGGACCTTTCTCATGGCTCAAAATGACGCGGAGATTTTTCAGGGCAAAGGACCGCAGATCCGCCAGGACCAGCCGCAGATTGCGATAAGGGTGATGGGCCTCCTTTAAGAGTTCTTCCGCCTGCTTTTCGAGACCCCGATAACCCGAAACCGCCTCCAGGAGGACCAGATGACGCTCATCCGGCCGGATATCTTCAACCGCCGTCTCGGCCAGATTGGCCAGTAACGCCTTGGAGGTGAAGGCCCTCATTAACCTTCTTTAGAATGGATATAAAGAATTAGGTCAAGAACCCGGTTGGAGTACCCCCATTCGTTGTCATACCAGGCCAGGACCTTGACCAGCGTACCCTCGATGACCTTGGTGCAGAGACCGTCTACAATGGCCGAGTGCGGATCGCCCAGAAGATCCTGGGAGACCAGGGGTTCTTCGATATAACGGAGGTAGCGGCTTTCGGCCTCCCGGAAGGCCTGATTGACCTCCGGGACCGTAGTTTCCTTCTCCACCTCCACAACCAGATCTATGAGGGAGACATCCGGGGTGGGCACACGGACGGCCATACCGTCGATCTTCCCCTGAAGTTCGGGTATGACCCGTCCCACGGCCACCGCCGCCCCGGTCTTGGTGGGGATCATGTTGAGGGCCGCGGCCCGGGCCCGACGCAGATCCTTGTGGGGGAGATCGAGCAGGCGCTGATCGTTGGTGTAGGCGTGGACCGTGGTCATAAATCCTTTTTTGACCCCAAAACGATCCAGCAGAACCTTCAGGACCGGAGCCAGGCAATTGGTGGTGCAGGAAGCATTGGAGATCACGCGGTGTTTGGCAGGATCGTATTCATCTTCGTTAACCCCCATGACCACCGTTACGTCCTCGTTCTTGGCCGGAGCCGTAATGACCACCCTGCGGGCTCCCCCCGCAAGGTGGCCCCGGGCCAGATTGCCGTCGGTGAAACGACCGGTGGCCTCTATGACATAATCCACCCCCACCTCACGCCAGGGAATGGCCGAAGGCTCCCTTTCCTGAAAGACTCGAATTTCCCGTCCATCCACGTAAAGGGCTCCGTTCTCCGCCCGAACCTCGTGCGGAAAGGGCCCGAAGACCGAATCATATTTCAGGAGATGAGCCAGAGTAGCCGCATCCGTAAGATCGTTAAGGGCTACAATCTCCAAATCCTTGAACTCCTCATACTGCGAAGCCGCCCGAAAAATAGCCCGCCCTATTCGCCCAAAACCGTTTATACCTATCCTTACCCCCATGGCACCCTCTCCTCCCTCCTTATTCGAATTTTCGGGTTTCCCTAGTTATGTAAGACCCCCTTCTACATGGTAAGTTTTCCTGGCTCTCAGTCAAGGAAAGGCTCATGAGAAGGGCGTCCTCGCCGGTGTCCCGGTAGTAGGCCTTCCGCCGGCCCTCGATCCTGAAGCCCAGCTTTTCATAAAGCCTGCGGGCGGAGAGATTTCCGACCCGGACCTCAAGCAGGGCCCTCACGGCCCCCCGGGCCCGCCCCAGACATAGGGCTTCCCTGAGGAGACCCTCTCCGATTCCTCTGCCCCGCCAGGCGGGATCCACCGCCAGATTGGCTATCTGCAACTCTCCGGCCAGCAGCCAGAAACATCCGTAACCGAGAATCCGTTCCTCCCCCTCAGCCACCAGGAAGAGGGCATACGGTTTCTCAAATTCCTTTTGAAAATGTTCTCCACTCCAGGGAGAAGGAAAAGAGAGCCTTTCTATCCGCAGGATCTGGGACAAATCCTCCGGACGGGCCGGCCGGATTCTAAAAGTCATTAACTCTCAAGAAAAGCCGCCGACCGCACGATGGCCTTTTTGCCGGCCTCGGTCACCAGGGCCGCAAGTTCTCTGGGAGGCAACTCCCGGTGCTGCACGGCCTTGATCAGCATGGGAAGATTGACCCCCGAGACCACCTCCACCCGCCCCTCTTCCAGAAAGGCCAGACCGAAATTGGAAGGGGTGCCGCCGAAAAGGTCCGTGAGGATGAGCACCCCCTGGCCCTGGTCGGCCAAGGCCAGGGTCTTTTCTATACGCTCCCGGATCTTCTCCGGTTCCTCCGCCGGGTCGATATCCAGGGGAAAAACGCCCTCCTGATCTTCCAGAATGAACGCGGCCACCTTGACCAGCTCCCGGGCCAGATTGCCGTGGGCGATCACCAGGATTCCGGTCATGGGCTCTCCTTTTCAAGATCGCGATGGGTGACCATTATCCTTCGCCCTGAGCCCTTCAGACGTTCGGCCAGCGCCTCGGTTACGGCCACCGAGCGGTGCCTTCCCCCGGTGCATCCCAGGGCTATCACCACATAAGCCCTTCCTTCCTTTTCATAATACGGAAAAACCAGATTTAAAAGCCCCGTAATATCCTCAAGAAACCTCCGCCCTTCCGGACCGTTTAACACGTAAGCCTTCACGCGTTCGTCTTTTCCGGAAAAAGGTTTCAATTCCGGAACGAAATAAGGATTGGGAAGAAAACGGAGATCGAAGACGAAATGGGCTTCGGCCGGAAGACCGTATTTGAAACCGAAGGAAAGGAGATGAACGGTGGGCAGTCCCAGCGATTCCCTTTCCCCGTATCTTCTTATGATCTCCTCCCGGAGCTGGTAAAGATTGTACCGGGAGGTATCCAGGATCACCGTGGCCCATTCCTTAAGGGGCGAAAGAAGCTCCCTTTCCCTCTCCAGGGCCTCCCTGAGGGGAATGTCCCGGGCCAGGGGGTGGGGCCTCCGGGTCTGGCTGTAACGGTAGAGCAGGATCTCCGGCGCCGCGGTGAGAAAAAGGATCTCGAAATAATAGCCGGCCGCCCTGATTCTTCCCAGAAGCTCGGCGTACTGTTCGACCGTGATCCCGGAACGGATATCCATCACCACCGCGATCTTCCCGAGACCGGCCCGGCCCTGAATCTCAAGGAGAGGCAGCAGGAGATCCGGGGGCAGATTGTCCACACAGAAGTAGCCCAGATCCTCAAAGGCTTTGAGGGCCGTGCTTTTACCCGACCCCGACAATCCGGAAATAATGACCAGTTCGACTCTATTTCTAGAATTCACGGTCAAAACGCCGGATAACCTCCAGCATCTCCTGCGGACTGCGGGCCGCAAGGAGGGCCTCCCGAAAGCCTTGCTCCTTAAGCATACGGGCCAGATGAGAGAGACAGCGCAGGTAAAGACCGCTTTCCTCCTCGGGGGCCAGAACGGTGAAAATGATCCTTACCGGCTGACCGTCCGGGCTGTCAAAGGGAAGCCCCCTGAGGCACCGGGCTACGCTCACGTAGATCCTGGCCAGGAGCGGAACCCGGGCGTGAGGGAGCGCCACCCCCTCCCCCAGGGCCGTGGAACCCAGTCTTTCCCTTTCCACCAGGGCCTCCTCTATTCTCCGGGCCTTAAGACCGGTTTCCTCCGCCAGAATGCGACTGATACTCTGAAAAAAGGCCCATTTGTCCGGGACGGAAAGATCCGTCAGAACGGCCTTCTCGCAGAGCAAACCCAGCAAACGCATCCTTACTCCGGAATGACCAGCAGGAGTTTGTCTCCCTCGCGATAAAGCGCACAGAGTTTATCCCCTTCGTCGGCGTTGAGGAAAAGGAAAACCGGTCTTTCCTGCCCGGAAAACTGCGCTACAGCCTCTTCCACGGACATGGGTTTAAGGGCCACCCTTTCCACCTGTATTTCCGGCGGAGCGAACTCCTCCGGAGGGGGCACCGGAATCTCCATCCGGCGGCCCTTTTTGTTTATTCCCTTGCGTTTTTCCCGGTGGCGTTTGATCTGTTTCTCCAGCACGTCCGAAACCAGGTCGATGGCCTCATACATGTCCTGGGTCTCCTCCCGGGCGGTAAGATCCAGGCCGTCGCCCCTTAAGATCACTTCCGCCTCGTTGCGAAACTTCTCGGCCTTGAGAATCACATGGGCCTCCACCGGACCCTCGAAATATTTCTCCAGCCTCCCGATCTTCCTGCGCACGTAATCCTTAAGCCCTTCCGAGGAGTCCAGATGCCGGAAAGTAATGTTGATCTGCATACCGTTACCTCCTTACGCCGTTTTTTTTCCTTGCCCGGGCCGGGGGGATGCCCAGGAGCTCCCGGTATTTGGCCACCGTACGGCGGGCTATTTTAACCTTATATTTTTCGGCCAGCACCCTGGCCAGCTCCTGATCGCTATAGGGCCGCTCCGGATCTTCCCGGGCCACCAGCTCCTTGATGTACTCCTTGACCGCTTCCGAAGAAACCGCCCCCTCTCCCCCTTTAAGACCCGAAGGGAAGAAAAATTTTAGTTCATAAAGACCATGGGGGGTTTCGGCGTATTTATGATGGGTTACCCGGCTCACGGTGGACTCGTGCACCCCGACCCTCTCGGCCACCTCCTTCAGGGTGAGGGGTCTGAGATAAGCCGGGCCCTTCTCCAGAAAGTCCCTCTGGAGTTCGGCCAGGACCTCCGCCACCTTAAGAAGGGTTTTTCCCCTCTGATCCAGGCTCTTGATGAGCCATTCGGCTGAGCGGAGTTTTTCCCGGATAAAGAGCTTGGCCTTCCGGGGCACGGTGGGATCGGCCAGAAGCCTCCGATAACGGGCGTTGATTCGCAGACGGGGAAAGCCCTCCTCGTACAATCTGGCCCGCCAGCGCCCGCCTTCCCGGTAAAAAACCACATCGGGCTCCAGGTAAAGGGTGGTTCCGCTGCCGAAGGCCCGGCCGGGAAAAGGCTCAAGCCCGCGGATCAAATCGAGCGCCTGAGCCACCTCCTCCTCCGAAACCCCCAGCTTCCGGGCCAGAAATTCCTGGCCCTTGGGTATTTCCCGAAGGTGATTTTTGACGATTTCCACCGCCAGCCCGTTATTCACCCCCAGATAGGCCAGCTGGGCCAGGAGACATTCTTCCACCCCTGCCGAGCCCACCCCCACGGGATCGAAAAACTTGAGGCGCTCCCTGACCCTCTCCACCACCTCCAGGGAGACCCCGAGATCCCGGGCCGCCTCCCCGGGCTCAAGGGTGAGAAAGCCGCGATCGTCCAGGTTCTGAATCAGGTACTCCGCTACCCGCCTTTCCGTCTCCGAAAAACCGGCCAGCGAAATCTGCCATAGAAGATGCTCGTAAAGCCCTTCCTCCTTTCGGACCCGGGCCTCCCAGTCGAGGGGCTCCTTCTCCTCAAAGGCCATGGAGGGGTAGGGAGAAAATTCCTCCTCGAAAAGATCCTCCCAGGACTCTTCCTCCAGCCTCGGCCCCTCTTCGTCTTTCAGCCAGCTTTCGAGGGGAATTTCATACTCCGGTTCCTGGGCCTCGAGAACCGGGTTATTCTCCAGTTCCTCCCGCAGATATTGCTCGAGTTCCAGGCGGTTGAGCTGCAGGAGCTTTAAGG
>JALWCD010000242.1:16595-18226 GCA_027036915.1 Thermodesulfatator sp.
GCCTGAGCTGGGGGGTAATGATGAGTTCCGGGCGTTGCTGAAGGCTTATCTTAAGTTCCAAAGCCATGAAACTCCTCAGAGACGAAAATCTTCCCCCAGATAGAGTTTGCGAACCTTCTCCCGGGTCACGATCTCCGAAGGCGGACCGGCGGCGATGATCTCTCCGCCGGCCACGATGTAGGCCCGGTCGCAGACCGCCAGGGTCTCCCGGACGTTATGATCGGAAATCAGAATGCCCAGCCCTCGGTCCTTAAGGCGCCGGAGAAGCTCCTTCAGCTCCGAGACCGCGATGGGATCGATCCCGGCAAAGGGTTCGTCCAGGAGAAGGAACCGGGGCTCCATAGCCAGGGCCCGCATGATTTCCACCCGGCGCCGCTCCCCCCCTGAAAGGGAATAGGCCTTCTGCTCCTTGAGGGCCTCCAGTCCCAGGAGACTCAGAAGCTCTTCCACCCGTCGCTGGATCTCCTTAAGGCTCAGGGCCATTTCCTCAAGCACCAGCCTTACGTTTTCCTCCACCGATAATTTTCGGAAGACCGAGGGTTCCTGGGGAAGGTAGATGATACCCCGACGGGCCCTGCGATAGACCGGCAGAGTCTCAAGACTCTCTTTCCCCAGGAGGATACGGCCGGCGTCCGGACGCAGGAAACCGGCCAGCATGTAAAAGGTGGTGGTCTTGCCGGCCCCGTTGGGCCCGAGAAGCCCCACGATCTCTCCGGGCCTCAGTTCAAGGCTCACCCCCTTTACGGCCTGTTTCTTTCCGAAACGTTTCTCCAGTCCTTCGGCCCGGAGGACTTCGCTATTCCGTGTAGACATAGGCCTCCACCGGCCGACCACCCCCGGAAAGCACCTCGCTCCGGTTTTCCCTGAAATAAATGATAACCACCGCTCCCCGCACCTCGTCCTTTCCGTGCCAGACTCGGGGGTGATCCTCAAGCACCAGACGATCCTGGTCTTTGAAATAAACGGCCTTTCCGGAAAGGGAGCGCCACGCCCCCTTCTCGATCCTCACCTTTCCGAGGGCAATCAACTTCTTGACCTCCCGTCGACCATCAACCACCTCGTAGTAAACATAAAGTCTGTCGGCCCAGAGTTTAAGGTCTCCCTTGCGGGCCTCCACCTTTCCGGTAAAGACCGCGATCTTTTCGTCCTCAAGGACCTCCATACGCTCGGACCGAATGTCTATCGGGGCCGCCAGAACCTGCCCCACCAGCCAGAAACCCCACACCAGAAACCAGAGCCCCCGCCTAACCATGGAATTCCACCCGGCTCTGCCCCTTGATGCGGAGTTTCCCGGTCTCCAGATCATACTCAAAACCCACTCCCCGGATCACCAGCCCTCGATCCCTGAGCAGAAGGGGACGATCGCCGGTGAGTTTTTTCTCGGCCGGCCGATAGTAAAGAAGATCGGTATAAAGGGTCCCTTTATCCGGAGTCTGGAGGACTACCTCCCGGCGGAAACAGAAGAGCTTTTCCCTGAACCGGTAAGATCCCTCCCGGGCCGTAAGCCTGAGACCCGGTTTTTCCAGGGAGCGCACCACGGGCTTCTCCATTTCCAGACGATCCCGGTAATGCACGGCCCTTTCAGCCTTAAGGGCCCAGCGACTCTGACCCTCACGCCATAAAACGTATTC
>JALWCD010000243.1 GCA_027036915.1 Thermodesulfatator sp.
CACGGGCATGGCCTGGACGGAAACCGGAGGCTCACTCCTTCAGATCGAGGCCGTCATCATGCCCGGAAAAGGTCAGCTTCACATTACCGGGAAGCTGGGAGAGGTCATGCAGGAGTCCGTCCAGGCGGCCATGAGCTATGTGCGCTCCCGGGCCCATCAGCTGGGCCTGCCTCCGGATTTTTATCAGAAAGTGGACATTCACGTGCATGTGCCCGAAGGGGCCATTCCCAAGGATGGTCCGAGCGCCGGAATTACCATCGCCACGGCCATCGTTTCGGCCCTTCTCAATATTCCGGTCAAGAACACGGTGGCCATGACCGGGGAGATCACCCTGCGGGGTCGGGTTCTGCCGGTAGGAGGCCTCAAGGAGAAACTGCTTGCGGCCCGGCGCGGGAACATCGAGACCGTAATTCTTCCCAAGGAAAACGAGAAGGATCTCAAAGAGATCCCGGCCAAGATCCTGAAGAACCTGCGAATCCTCATGGTGGAACACATGGACGAGGTCCTCAGGGAGGCCCTGGTGCTCGAGGATCCGGAAAAACTCTTCCGGGATGTGCCGCCACTGGACATCTGGTCTCTGGTGAAGCAAAAGGAAGGCGAGGAGATCCGGGCTCATTGACAGATAGGCGCTTTGCGGTTAATTTAGGCCCCCGGAGGGCGGATAGCTCAGTGGGAGAGCATCGGCCTTACAAGCCGGGGGTCAGAGGTTCGAATCCTCTTCCGCCCACCAGATTTTGTGTTATAATATAGAAACGCCGGCGGGGCTGTAGTTCAGCACGGTTAGAACGCCGGCCTGTCACGCCGGAGGTCGCGGGTTCAAGTCCCGTCAGCCCCGCCATTTCTTTATTTGTTTTTATGACCTGGTCGACGGCCTTTCTCCTCAAAAAGGTTCTGCTCTATTTGCTCTATCCCTCCGGCCTGGTATTCCTTTTTCTCCTGGGTGTAACCCTTTACGCCCTCTGGGGAAAGCGTCGCGGTCGCAGGCGGGCACTGCTCTTTACGGCCCTGGCTCTCTATTACCTGGCCAGCACGCCCTTTTTACCCCATTTTTTACTCAAGCCGCTTGAGGCCGGTTTTAAGAGGCCTTCTCCGGAGGAGATCGCTCAAATAGAGGCTCTGGTGGTTCTTCCGGCCCGGATTTATGGCCGCGAGGGTCTGGCCCTGGAGGAAAGGTTCAGCCGGGAGACCTGGGCCCGTTTTATGGCCGCCGTAAGACTGGCCAAAACTCATCCCTCGGCCAGGATCTTCGTGGTGGGTGGGTCCCTTGAGGGGCCCGGGGCCCGGTATCTGGCCGAACTCGGAAGGGAACTGGGGGTGACGGTCGAAGCCCTGGATGAAGCTCCGGATACCATCACCAGCGTAAGGCTCCTCAAGCCTCACCTTGAAGGCCGTAGGTTCCTTGTGATTACCAGCGCTCACCATCTCCGCCGGGCCCTTTATCTTTTTGAACGGGAGGGGTTAAAACCCCTGGCTTACCCCGCGGTTTATCTTTCGCACCAGACGAGCTTTCGTCCCTTTCACATCCTTTACCTCTTTCCCGATCCGGTCTATCTGGAGCTTACCAACGAAGCCGTGCATGAATATCTGGGGCTTTCCTTTTATCGTTTGCGAGATCTCATCTTTGGAGGCCGAAATGGAAAGACTTAAGCAAATCCTTGCGGCCTCCCATGAGGCCACCGCACGTTTCGTTGAGACCGAGGGCCCGAAAATCCTTTCCCTGGTGGAGAGGACGCGGGAGACCTTTGCCCGCGGGGGGAAACTCCTGGTCTTTGGAAACGGTGGAAGTGCCGCGGATGCCCAGCATCTGGCGGCCGAACTGGTAAACCGCTTCCGGCGGGAAAGGGCTCCGCTTCCGGCCCTGGCCCTTACCACCGATACCTCCATCCTGACCGCGGTGGGAAACGATTACGATTTCGATCTTATCTTTGTGAAACAGATCGAAGCCCTGGGTCGCCCCGGAGACATAGCTCTCGGTATAAGCACCAGCGGGCGTTCCGCAAACGTGCTCAAGGCCCTGGCGCGGGCCAGGGAGCTCGGGCTTTACACCGTGGGGCTTACCGGAGGCGATGGCGGACGGCTTCCGGAGGTCGCGGACCTGGTTCTTACCGTACCTTCCACCGAGACTCCCCGGATCCAGGAGGGACATCTCCTTTTCCTGCACATCTTTTCCGAACTCCTTGAGGAGGCCTGTCTTGAAATCCGGCCCTGAACCTCTGAGTTTCGACGGCCTAAGGACTTACTCCCTCAGAGAACGCCCGAGCAAGGTCTCTCTCGAAAAACTCGGGAAACCCTTTGACCCCGGGCTTTCCTTTCGGGATTTTCTGAGAAGTCTTCCCCGGGAACTGGCGGCCCGGGATCTTCTGGAGGTGGCCCGTGAGGTGGTGGCGGCCCGCAGGGCCGGCCGCCCCTTTATCGTGGGCTTCGGGGCCCACGTGATAAAAGTGGGCACGGCCCCTTTCCTTATTTCCCTCATGGAAAGGGGCCTCATTACGGCCCTGGCCACCAACGGGGCCTCCATGGTGCACGATGCCGAACTGGCCATGGCCGGTCTCACCTCCGAAGACGTGGCTCAGGCTTTGAAGGACGGAAGTTTCGGGGCTGCCCGTGAAACCGGAGAAGTGTTGAACACCGCGGCCCGCCTGGCCCCGGAGGTCGGGGGTCTGGGTCGGGCTCTGGGAAAGCTCATCGCCCGGTCGGATTTTCCCTATCGTCACCTGAGCCTTTTTGCCCGGGCCTACGAACTCGGTATCCCCGTGACCGTACATGTAGCCCTGGGAACCGACATCGTGCATATTCATCCCTCAGCCGATGGCCGGGCCATCGGGGAGGCCACCTTCCTCGATTTCAGGATCTTCTGTCGGCTGATCTCCGGGCTTGAGGGCGGAGTCTTTTTACTGGCGGGCTCCGCGGTCATCCTCCCGGAGGTCTTCCTTAAGGCCCTCTCCGCGGTGCGCAATCTGGGCTATCGGGTGAAGAATTTTACCACCGTGAATCTGGATTTTATGCGCCAGTATCGTCCCCTCACCAACGTCGTCCATCGGCCTACCCTTTCCGGCGGAAAGGGGTATAGTATTACCGGACACCACGAAATTCTGATTCCGCTCCTTTACGGAGCCATGCTAGAGATGTGGGAGGGCGGGGATGCCGATTTATGAGTTCGAATGCGAAAACTGTGGAGAAACCTTTGAGGAACTGGTCTTTGGTTCTGCCGAGGGGGTAAAGTGCCGCAAATGCGGGAGCCCCAAAGTCCGGCGTCTCATGTCGGCCTTCGGGTTCAAGAGCGGAAGCAGGTTCGTGAGTTCCGGCTCCGGGGGTGGGGCCTGTAGCGGTTGCGCCGGCGGAACCTGCAGCACCTGTCACTGATGAAAAAGCTGCTTCGGGTCGGAACCAGAGGAAGCAAACTGGCCCTGGCCCAGACGGGCTGGGTTATTGAACAGCTCAAGCGTCGGTTCCCCGAGCTTGAAGTCGAGACGGTCGTCATCAAAACCAAAGGCGACAAGATTCTGGATGTGCCGCTGGCCAGAATCGGAGGGAAGGGGCTTTTCGTAAAAGAAATCGAGGAGGCCCTGCTGCGGGAAGAGATAGACCTGGCGGTCCATAGTTTGAAGGATGTGCCCTCCGAGCTTCCGGAAGGTCTGGAGATTGCCGTCATTCCCCCGAGGGAGGATCCCCGGGATGTTTTCATCGCGCGGGAGTTCCGAAGGCTTGAGGATCTCCCGCCGGGTGCCCGGGTGGGGACCAGCAGTCTGCGCCGTCAGGCCCAGCTCAAACGTCTTCGACCGGATCTTGAGATCCTCCCCCTGAGAGGGAACGTGGACACCCGTTTGAGAAAACTTTCCGAGGGGCAGTACGAGGCCATCCTTCTGGCTGAAGCCGGTCTCCGAAGGCTGGGGCTTACGGTGGAAAGGACTCTGCTTCCGCCGGAGGTCATGTTGCCCGCGGTGGGGCAGGGGATCCTGGGCCTTGAGATCCGTTCCGAAGACGAACTTACCCGGGAAACCATCGCCTTCCTGCATCATGAGGAGACGGCCCTTTGCGCCCGGGCGGAAAGGGCCTTTCTTCGTCGCCTGGAAGGAGGCTGTCAGGTACCGCTTGCGGCGCACGCCGCTCTCCGTGAGGGGGAGCTTTTCCTGGAAGGCTTTCTGGCTGACCCGGAGGGGAAGCGATTTTATCGGGAAAGGGTCCGGGGGCGCCCGGAAGAGGCGGAGGCTCTGGGGATAAATCTGGCCGAAACCCTCCTTGAGATGGGGGGAAGAGACATTCTGGAGGAGCTCCTTTCATGAGAAAGGGAAAAGTCTATCTGGTGGGGGCCGGCCCGGGAGATCCCGGACTCATCACCCTCAACGGGATAAAAGCCCTTAAAAAAGCCGAGGTGGTGGTCTACGATTATCTGGCCAACCCGAAGCTCCTGTCCTATGCTCCGGAGAATGCCGAAAGGATCTATGTGGGCAAAAAGGGCGGACACCATACCCTTTCTCAGGAGGGCATAAATCGGCTTCTGGTGGAAAAGGCCCTTGAGGGGCATACGGTGGTGAGGCTTAAGGGAGGGGATCCCTTTATCTTTGGACGCGGCGGGGAGGAGATCGAGGCCCTTCTTGAGCACGATATCCCCTTTGAGGTCGTTCCGGGGGTCACGTCGGCCTTTGCGGTTCCGGCCTATGCCGGCATTCCGGTGACTCACCGGGAGTACACCTCCACCCTGGCCCTTATCACCGGTCACGAAGCCGAGGGTAAGGAGGATTCCGCCATCGACTGGGAGGCGCTGGCTCGCATCGGAACCCTGATCTTCCTCATGGGCATGAAGAACCTTCCGCGCATCTGTAAAAACCTCCTCCGGAACGGTCGGTCCCCGGAAACCCCTGTGGCTGTGATCCAGTGGGGGACGACTCCGCGACAGAGGGTGGCTGAAGGCGCCCTTTCGAATATCGTGGAAAGGGTGAAGGCTGCCGGGCTTTCGGCCCCGGCCATCATTCTGGTGGGGGAGGTGGCCCAGCTCCGGAAACGTTTTCGATGGTTCGAGAACCGTCCGCTTTTCGGGAAACGGGTAATCGTGACTCGTACCCGGGAACAGGCCAGCCGGCTGGTGGAGCTCCTGGAGGAGGCCGGTGCGGAGTGCTTGGAGATTCCGACCATAAAAATTGTTCCTCCGGAAAGTTTCGAGGCCCTGGATGAGGCTTTGAGAGAGGTCGAAGCCTTCGACTGGGTGATCTTCACTTCTCAGAACGCGGTCCGGTATTTCCGGGAAAGGCTTTATGCCCTGGGAAAGGACGCCCGGAGTTTGAGCCGCAGCCGTCTGGCAGTGATCGGCACGGCTACGGCTGAAGCGTTAGCCGGGATGGGGCTTAAGGCCGACCTTGTGCCAGAGGAATTCCGGGCCGAGGGCCTGATTGCGGCCTTTGCCGGGCTGGAGATCAGGGGGCAGAAGATCCTTCTCCCCCGGGCGGAGGAGGCCCGGGAGATCCTTCCGGAAAAGCTTCGGGAAATGGGGGCGGAGGTCAGGGTGGTTCCGGCTTACCGCACCGTGCTTCCCGAAGAATCTCGCAGGGCTTTGCTTTCCGCCCTGGAGGAGGGGGTGGATCTGGTAACCTTCACCAGTTCATCCACGGCCAGAAATTTCTTTAAACTCCTTGAGGGCCGGGAGGACCTTCTCAAAAACGTGGTTTTAGCCTCCATCGGCCCCATCACCAGCGAGACCCTGCGTAAGCTGGGCCACCCTCCCCAGATCGAGGCCCGGGAATACACCATCGCCGGCCTTATGACCGCTATTCGGGAATATTTTTCTGTTACCGCAGAGCAAAAATGTCACCCTAACTGCAAGGGGAAAATGTCACCCCCTTCCTGAGTCGTCTTTTTAAACCTGAGTCTGGTCTCTCGACAAGCCTTCTTTTGCCTTCCAAGATCCTCGTAAGG
>JALWCD010000244.1 GCA_027036915.1 Thermodesulfatator sp.
ATAACCGTTTCCTTGAGTTCCTTTGCGGTTTCGCCCCAGAGACCTTCGATCAGCCGGGCACACCAGGCCGCTGGAAGTTCGCTTTCGGGCAGACCGGTTTCCTCCTCCCAGCGGGCAAGCACCTCGGGGCGTAAACGGACCGCGTAAGTCTTCCTCCGGGTGAGGATTAAGAGGGTTCTTTCCCTGAGGGCGGGGGGCTTTCGGCAGCTGATCTCTTCCACCTCCGCCACGCGGTGGAGGGTGGCCTTAAGACGTTCCTCCGGAAGGATTCGGCGGATCACCCGATGGGTGGGCAACACCAGGAGGCCGGGATCCTCGAAGGGGCAGAGGTACATCATGAGGTAGTGAAAACATCGCGGGCCTTCGGGTCTGAGACGGGCCTCCATTTCCCGGGCGTATTTAAGGGCCGTGGTGTAACGGTGGTGGCCGTCGGCGATGTAAAAGGGGCGTGAATGCCAGAAAGCGCTCAGTTCTTCCTGCAGGGCCGGATCGGTGAGGCGGGCCAGTTCGTGGACCTCTCCCGAAGGGGTCTCCAGGCGGAAGAGGGGTTCGCCCCGGGCCAGTTTCAGGGTCCGGAGGCCGGGGTCGTGATAAAGGGCAAAGATCTGGCTGAACTGGGCGGAGGTGGCCCGCAGGAGATTCAGACGGTCCTCGGTGACCCTGGGAAAAGTCTTTTCGTGGGGAAGAATCTGGCCCTCGGAAAAGGGGCTCAGGCGCACCAGGCCGATGAAACCGGTGCGGACATAATTTCGACCTTCGTGAGAGAAATGCAAACGATAGATATAGAGACTCGGTCGATCTTCACGCACGAGTATGCCTTCCGCTATCCAGCGGTTCAATTTTTCCGCAGCCCGGAGATAGGGATCGGGCCCCTCCCGGCTCAGTTCCAGGTGAAAGATGTTGTAGGGATCCCTCTGGAGATACTCCAGAACCTCCTCCGGGCTGACCACGTCGTAAGGCGGGGCCACCACCTTACGGAGATTCACCCGTTCGGGGTGATACCGCCAGCCGTAGAAAGGGCGTACCTCGGGCATGGCCTTTGGGTAATATAAAAGGCCCTCTTCGTCAACTTGTTCCCCCAATTTTAGTGTTTATATATTTCTTTAGATCGCAGGAAGGGAGGTATCCGTCATGGAGACGCTCTTGGTGGTGCTGGTGGCGGTCGGGATCCTGGTTCTGCTGGGGCTGGTGATGGTCCTCTGGAAGGTGAGGGAGACCCTGGAGGGCGTGCAGGGGCTGGTTTCCCGTTCGGAGGAGACCGTGGCCACGGCCCGGGAGACCCTGGAACGGGTGAATCGTCTGGCGGAAGAGGTGGCCGTTCTACCCGGAGCCATCAGGGAGCTTGCGGACTCCTTCCGCGAGATCGGCCGGGATCTTTCCGAGGAGGTCCGGGCCCGCCTGGAGCGTCTCGATCCCCTGGTGGAGACCCTGGAGGGGCGGCTTTCCGGGGAGATTCCCCGGGTTCTTTCCCAGGTGGAACGCACCCTTTCGGAGGCCGAGAAGCTCCTTTCCGGGGTGAACGAGAAGCTCTCGGCCTTTGACGAACTGGCCGAGGCCGTACGGGGGCTTTCGAAATCGGCCCGGGAGGTCAGTACCACCGCCACCCTGGCTGTTGAGACTCTCAACCAGGAGGTTCGCAGTCTGGTGGTGGAGCTTTCGGCCGCGGTGGCCGGGCTGCGGGAAGGAGTGAAGGTAGTCTCGAGGATCTGGCCCTTTAAACGGAAATAAATTCTAGGAGGTGAGAGAGATGGCGGAGAAAGGTTTTTCCACGGGGAGTGTGGCCATGGCCTTCTTTCTGGGGGGGCTGGTAGGAGCCGGTCTGGCCCTGCTCTTTGCTCCGGCAAGCGGAGAGGAGATTCGCGAAAAACTCAAGGCCACCGGCGAGGAGACCAGGGAGCGTCTGCGGGAGAAGACCGAGGAGTTCAGGAGCAAGGCCGAGGAACTCAAGGCGCGGGCCGAGGAGCTCAAGGCCCGTCTCCGGAGTGAGGCCGAGGAGCTCAAGGGCAAGAGCCTTGAGACCCTGGAGGAGGCCAAGCGGGTGCTCGAGGAGGCCATCGAGGCCGGAAAAGAGGCCATGCGGCGCGAGAAGGAAAAACTGGCCCAGAAGCTCAAGGGCGAAGAAGCCGCAGCGGCCTAAACCTTGCTCTCCCCCCACCCGAGCTTGTCCCGGAGGATGGCGAAATAGCTCCGGGTGGGGGAGGCGATGAGTTTGAGAGGTCTTTCCGCCCTCTGGACTCTGAGTCGTTCACCCGGGGGAATCTCCCGATAGACACCCCCGTCCACCACCAGATGGACCTCCTGCGAGGGGCTTACGAGCTGGATCTCGAGGTTCATCTCCGCGGGAAGGACCAGGGGGCGGGCGCTGAGCATGAAGGGACAGATGGGGGTTAAGACCATGGCCCGGGCCCCCGGGTGCAGGATGGGGCCGCCGGCGGAGAGATTATAGGCCGTGGAACCCGTAGGGGTGGCTACGATAAGACCGTCTCCGTAATAAGTGGTGAGATATTCCTCCTCGGCCAGGACGCGCAGGTGGATCATGTGTCCCAGGAGACCTTTGAGGATGGCGGCCTCGTTTAGGGCCAGAAAGGTTTCCCCCCGAAAGTGGACCGCGAGCATAAGGCGTTCCTCGATGACGAATTCCCCGGAGGAGAGGAGAGACAGGGCCAGTTCGGCCTCCTCCAGCTGAACCTCGGTGAGAAAGCCCAATTTGCCGAAATTTATCCCCAGAATGGGCACGTTCAGCCGATAGGCCAGGGGCGCGGCCCGGAGAAAGGTCCCGTCCCCGCCCACCACCAGGACCGCCTCGGCTCCTTCGGGGTTTTCGGGAGAAAGGATGCGTATGCCCTTTTCTTCGAAATAGCGTCGGAGAAGTCTCCGAAACTCCTCCGGAAGATGCAGGCCTTCCTTGGGGTAAAGCAGGATGCCCCTCATCAGTTGACATTTTAGAGGCCCTGGGCGAAAGGTAAAGTGTGAGAACCCTCTGGCTGGTGATCCTGATCGTTTTTTCCCTGGTCGGCACGGGGCAGGCCGCCTGGCGCATAGAGGCCCGTAAACTCACGGTTTATCACCAGGCCAGGGTGATTCTGGCGGAGGACCAGGTGGTCATTTCCGGCCGCAAGCTCACCATTTTTGCCCCCCGGGCCCGCTACGAGATGGAGACCAAGCGACTCTATCTCTGGGGGCCAGTCAAGATCCTCACCCCCCACGGAGACTGGCTCAAGGGGCGCGGGGCCTTCATGGATCTCCGCTCCGGCGAGGGTGAAATCGAGGGGGCGCATCTTTTCATCAAAAAAGACCGGGTCCAGGTCAGGGCCCGGAAGATGCGTCGTCTGGGAGAGGACCATTATCTGGCCTACGAGGCCGTGATCACCACCTGTGAGCTCCGTTGTGAAGAATCCCCGCCCTGGAGTTTTAAGGCCCGAAGGCTGGAGATCCGGGAGGGCCGGGCCCGGGCCCGGATAGTCTTCTTTCGCGTCAAACGCCTCCCCCTGGCCTTCAGCCCTTACGTGAGTGTGGCGGTCAAAAGAGAGCGCAAGAGCGGCTTCCTTTTTCCCCGCCTGGTCTCCGGTTCCCGGACCGGCGCAGGGCTTGAGGCTCCCCTGTTCCTTGCGCTCCACGATAGTTTCGACCTCACCCTTTATCCCCTGTGGGCCAGCCGGCGGGGGCTTCTTTTTTCGGCGGAGGGACGCTGGCGTCTTTCGGAGGATAGCCGGGGAATCGTGCGTTACCGTTATCTGCGCGATCGCCTCGAAGACGACGATTATAACGGAGACGGTATCCGGCGCGGCAACCGTACCCGCTACTGGCTTACGGCCAAGATCGACCAGCGCCTCTCCTCCCGCACGGACTTCCACCTGGACCTCGATCTCCTTTCCGACCGGGATTTTCTGGAGGAGTTCGAGGGCGGGGCCCTGGGTTTTTCCCAGAGCCATCGCAGTTATACCGAATGGTTCGGCCGGGGGCTTGAGGAGAGATACCAGAAATACCGCACCTCGAGACTCTGGCTGAGCCATCGTCGGTACAATACCTACCTTGAGGCCGGCGGGGCCTATCGGGATTACGTCCTCCCCGGGGGACAGGCCACCGTTCTCTCTCCGCTGGCCAATCTCCATCTCTTTTCCCTGACCCGGCCCCTCCTGGGGCCCCTTTCCTTCGATCTGGGGCTGGAAAGCACCTACTGGTACCGGGAGGAGGGAGCCCGAGGGCTGCGATTGAATTTCTCACCGGAGGTGGCCCTGAACCTCCCCCTGGGGCCTCTGGAAAACCGGTTAAGCTATCGCCTGCTCCATACCCGTTACGCCGTGGACTGGGACAACGGCACCACCGAGGACCTCACCCGGACCCTCTATGAAATCGAAGCCGAAAGCAGCCTTGAGCTTTATCGGGTTTATCCGGAGGAGAGATGGGGGCTCTCCGGTCTGCGGCACAGCCTGCGCCCCTTCGTGCGCTACTTCTATCGTCCCCCGGAGAACCAGGAGGATCTACCCCTCTTCCAGAGCGAGGATCGCCTACCCCCGGCCCATTATCTGGAGTACGGACTGCTGCAGTTCCTCACCGCCCGCCGGTTCTCCTCCGGGCGCCTCAAATACTGGGACCTGGTGCGTTTCAAACTCTATCAGCGTTACGATTTCAGGGAGGCCTCGCGGGAGCTGACTTCGGCCGAGGAGGAGCGCCGCCCCTTCTCGAACCTCTTTGCGGAATTCGAGATCCGGACCCTTTCCCGTTTCAGCCTGCGCTACGATTGGGTTTACAACTTCTACGGTCTGGGGCTCACCCGCCAGGAACTGAGTCTGTCCCTGAATCGGGTCCTTCTGGATCGTTTTTCCCTGAGCTATCAGAGGGACAGGCTTCGCAGGGTGAAACAGCTCGGTCTTTCGGGCAACAAACGCTTTTTCGGCCGAATCGTTCTCCACGGGGCTCTTTCCCGCAATCTTCTGCGTTCGGAGACCTCCTCGGCCAGCCTGGGGCTCACCTATCAGGGCTCCTGTTACACCGTGGATGTCACCCTGGGCCTGACTCCGGAGGAGACCCGCTTTTCCTTCTGGGTCAACCTGCTGGGCCTCGGGGGCTACGGCAAAAGTTTCGCCCGGGGCCCCTGAGCTTGACCGCCCGTATCCCCCGTAATAGTCTTTCGGCCATGAGGATCGCCCTGGCCCAGATCAACCCCACGGTCGGCGACCTGGAAGGCAATCTCCGAAAGATCCTGGATTACCACCGTCGAGCCCGGGAGCTAGGGGCGGATCTGGTGGTCTTCCCAGAGCTTTCCCTCTGCGGCTACCCCCCGCGAGACCTCCTCTATCGTCGGGAATTCCTCCGGGCGGTGGAGGAGGCCCTTTCGGAGCTGGTCTCCCTGATCGGTCAGCCCGCGGCCGTGGTGGGCTATCCCGAAAGGAACCCCGCCTCCGGAAAACCCCTCTTCAACGCCCTGGCCCTGATTCTGGAGGGGCAGATCCTTTTTCGGTATCGGAAAAGCCTCATCCCCTACTACGATATCTATGAGGAACCGCGCTACTTTGAGGGGGGAGGGTCTCCGGGCGTCTTTGAGTTTCGCGGGCTAAGGCTGGGCTTTACCATCTGCGAGGATCTCTGGAACGAGCCCGGTTATGTGCCCAAACTCTATCCCGGGGATCCGGTGGCGGATCTTTCGGCCGAAAGCCCCCGGGCAACCCTCAATCTCTCCGCAAGCCCCTTTCATCTCGACAAGGGGGCTCTGCGGGAGAGCCTGCTGGCCATCAAGGCCAGGCGTCTTAACTCTTACCTTTTCTATGTCAACCAGGTGGGGGCTCAGGATCACATCATCTTTGACGGCCAGAGTCTGGTGGTCTCCCCGGAGGGGCGGGTCGTGGCCCGGGCCCGGGATTTCGAGGAGGATCTCATCTTTTACGACCTTGAGACCGGGTGCAG
>JALWCD010000245.1:0-3948 GCA_027036915.1 Thermodesulfatator sp.
TCAAGAATTCGGGATTTTTCTTTTTTGGAGGCCTTTTGGTAGCGTTTGGCAAAGGAGAGAGCTAGCTTCTTCCTGGTCATAAGATCAAACTCCTTGGGATATTGAGCCATGATCTCCTCCCCGGAAGGTATTTCCCGGGGAGGAGCCTACCTACTTTCAGGTAGATTTTTAGATGAGGCAACAAAAGGGCTTTCGAATAGATTTTTAATGAGGCAAGTCGTCTCCTTGACACCCTTCTCTGCCTGAACCATACTTTTAGCCATGGAATTTTACCTCATCTTAGCTGCTCTCATCGGAGTTCTCATCGCGGCTTTTGCCATCCAGAACGCCACTCCGGTAGCGGTAAAGTTTCTGGTCTGGCAATTTGAAAGTTCGCTGGCCGTGGTCATCATCCTCTCCCTGCTGGCCGGCATGGTGCTCATCTTCCTGATCTCGGTCCCGGGGAGGCTCAAACGGCGTAAAGAGCTCTACGACAAAGGGCGCCGTATAAGCGAGCTAGAGAAACGCCTGGCCGAACTGGAAAAGAAGCTGGCTTCGCAGGAGAATCCGTCCGCATGAGTCCGGCTTTCGTCCCGGTAAAACCGGACTACGCCTATTCCGAAAAAAGGGTCCTCCTCAAAGCCCTTTACGCCTTTGTGGAAGAGGAGGCCCGCGAATTCGGTTTCGTGTGCGAAAAGGGCTGTCACCGCTGCTGCACCACCCACCTCTGGACCACCTCTCTTGAGGCCCGGTATCTGAGGGAAGGGCTTTCCCCGGAACTTGAGGCCCGATTGCTGGCTCTGCGGGTTTATCCCCGACCGGGAAGCACCCCCAATACCATGGCTCTGCTTCTCATGCAGGGGAAAACCCCTCCCGAGGATCAGATGACCGAAATAGGCCCCTGCCCTCTTTTAACCCCTGAAGGCCTCTGCGCGGTTTACCCCCGGCGGCCCCTCACCTGCCGCCTGATGTTCTCCCGGACGAAATGCGATCTTTCCGGAGAGGCCCGGATGCCTCCGGAATTTCTCGGTCTCTCCAGTCTCCTCTTCCAGATCATAGAAGAGCTCGATGTAGGAGGGGTTTACGGTCATCTGGTGGATCAGATACGTTTCCTGCGCGACCTTGAGGCCGGGGTAGAAGAAGTTCCGGAATGGTTGCTCGGGAATCGGGAAGCCCCGGATCTGGCCTACCTTCCCGAAGAAGACGTCCTGCGACAGAAACTGGCCCGGCTCTACCGGCTGAAACTGCCTTCGGGCAGGACCTTCAAGGAAACCCTGGACGAAATCAAGGAAGGCTTCGGCCCGCGAGAGGCCCTCTCCTTTCTCGATGAAATCCTCTGAGGCGCGTCCCCTGTTACTTCTCCTCCTCCGGCATGAGGAGACCGAAAATCCCCGCGGAGTCCTTTACGGCCAGCAGGAGGTCCCCCTTTCCCCCCGCGGACGCGCCCGCACACAGGCCCTGGTCCGAAAACTGGCCCGCTTGCCGGTAAAGGCCGTCTATGGAAGCGATCTTACCCGTGCGGCCTACGGCGCCGAACTTCTCAGCCGGGAAACCGGAGCCCCTCTTACCCTCACCCCCCTCCTGCGGGAGATCCATTTCGGACGGTGGACCGGGCTCACCTTTGCGGAGCTCCTGGAGATCCCTGAATTTCGGGAACGCCTGGCCAACCCGGCCGAGATCCGTCCGCCAGGAGGAGAAAGCCTCCGCGAGCTCTCCGTTAGAGCCCTTAAGGCCTTGAACCTCATCCGGGAAAAACACCCCGAGGGCCTGGTGGTGGTCTTCGCTCACGGAGGCTTCAACCGGGCCCTCCTCTGCACCCTCTTCGAGATTCCTCTAAAACGTTTCTTTTCCCTGGAACAACGTCCAGGAGCCATGAACCTGATGGTCTTCTTTCCGGAGGCCCCTCCGCTTCTCGCCCTTCTCAATGCCCCCCCGGAATTGGACCTGGCCCCCTTTCTGGATTACTATGGTAGTGGTGCGGGACCTTATCATAAGCCTTAAAGAGGCCGCAGCCCTGCTCAGGGGGGAGACCCTTTCCTTTTTTAACGAGCGTTTCCGCAGGCTTTTCGGACTGAAGGAACCCTATCCTCCGGCCTCCGAGCTTCTGGCGCCCTTCCCCGAGGAAGCCGGACGTTTCGAAGCCCGAAGGCTTGTGCCTCTGGAGCCTCCGCTGATCCTTACGGGAGTGTGGCTCCCTCTGGGGGGAAAAGATCATCTCCTGATCCTCTGGGAAAAGGAAGAGGCGAACGAAATGACCGAAGAGAAACTTGAACTCATGGGCAAGCTCGCCGGGGAAATCGCCCATGAGCTCAACAATCCCCTGGGAGGGATCCTGCTTTACGGCAATCTGCTAAAAGAGGACCTGCCGGCTGAAAGTTCCCTCCACGATTACGTGGACAAGATCATCAAGCTTGCCACCCGGGGACGAATCATAGCCAAAACCCTTCTGAGTCTGGCCCATCCCGAGGAGGGGCCCAGGGAGGCGCTGGATCTCAATCTCCTCCTTCGGGAGATGTATGAGCTGGTCTCCGAATATCGCGCTCTCCGCCAGGTGGAACCGATCTGGGAGCTTGCCCCGGGGCCCGTTTTAACCCGGGGGGTGCGTTCTCAGATCGAGCGGGTAATTCTGAATCTTATCATCAACGCCGGGGAGGCCATGGAGGGTCGGGGGCGCCTCTTTCTGCGCACCGGCCGAAGCGCGGGAGAAGTTTACTTCGAGGTCCAGGATACCGGCCCCGGAATTCCGGAGGAAATCCGCCCCCGGATCTTCGAACCTTTCTTCACCACCAAAAAGGACGGTAAAGGCACCGGGCTTGGCCTTTCCATCTCTCACAGTATAGTTAATCGACACGGAGGACGGATAGAGGTAAAAAACGTTCGGCCTACCGGAGCCCTTTTCAGGGTATGGCTTCCGGCCGTAGAAGATGAAGACCAAGGGACGGGTCCTGATCATAGATGACGATCCCGGGATAAGGGATGCGGGCTTCCAAGTCCTCAGCCGGGAAGGCTACGAGGTGGAACTGGCCGGCACGGCCGAGGAGGCCCGCCGTCTGATCTCCAATTACGACTTCGACGTCATCCTCCTGGATCTCAAGCTTCCCGGGGCCGAAGGGCTTGAGCTTCTGAAGGAAATCCGGGAGGAAGATCCTCAAAGCCAGGTGGTGGTCATCACGGCTTACGGCACGGTGCAGGTGGCGGTCTCGGCCATGAAGCTTGGGGCGGCGGATTTCCTCCAGAAACCCTTCAGTCCCCAGGAACTGCGTCTGGCCGTGGCCAAGGCCCTGGAGAAAAAACGGCTGACCCTGGAAAATCTCTATCTCAGACAGACCCTGGAGGAAAGGGAAGGGCGGGTGGAGTTCATCGGAAAGAGCGCGGCCATCAAGCGGGTGCTCGAGCAGGCCAGACTGGCGGCCGAAACGGACTCCACGGTCCTTCTCACCGGGGAATCCGGCACCGGAAAGGGCCTGCTCGCCCGCAAGATCCACGAAATGAGCCCCCGCAGGCAGGGGCCTTTCGTGGCTGTGGATTGCGGCACCCTGGTGCCCACCCTCTTTGAGTCCGAACTTTTCGGTCACGTAAAAGGGGCCTTCACCGGGGCCACCTCCCACAAGGTGGGCAAATTCGAACTGGCCCACGGCGGCACCATCTTCTTTGACGAAATCGGCAACATTTCCACCGACATCCAGGCCAAGCTCCTCAAGGCCGTGGAAGACAAGGAGATCTCGCCGGTGGGCAGCCACCGGTTGATCAGAGTGGATGTCCGAATCATAGCGGCCACCAACAAGGATCTCCGGGAGGAAGTCCGGGCCGGAAGGTTTCGCGAAGACCTTTATTTCAGGCTAAACGTAATCTCCATCCACCTGCCGCCCCTCCGGGAAAGAAAGGAAGACATTCCCCTCCTGGCCCGGTATTTCCTGGAGCGCTACGCCGAAAAGCACGGCAAACCCGTAAAGGAACTCTCACCGGAGG
>JALWCD010000245.1:3958-18034 GCA_027036915.1 Thermodesulfatator sp.
GAACACCATCGAACGTCTGGTGGTCTTCGCCCGGCGTCCGGTCATAGGACCGGAGGATTTGTACTTTGCGGGTTTCGAGGCCGAAAAACTGGACCTCGACCTGGAGGAGGACCTCACCCTGGAGGAGGTGGAGAAACGTTACATTCTGCGGGTCCTGAGGGCCTGCGAGGGCAACAAGACCCTGGCCGCCCAGAAGCTCGGAATCGATCGCAAAACCCTGCGGGAAAAACTCAAACGCTGGGGCCTAGCCTGAGGAACCACAGGATTTGAAGCCCCAGCCCCCTTGAGGACCAGCTGAGACCCAGCAGGCCGTGAAGAAGTTTTACCTCCCGGCCCGTGGGGGAATGTTTATAGGAGAAAAGAAAGGCCAGTTCATGGATTTTTATTCCGGCCTCGACCTCGTAACGGTAAAGCCCCCACAGGAGGCGCACATAGCGCCGTTCATCCGCAAACCGATAGACCTCAAAGAGTCTCAGAAGGGGCCCCAGATTGCGTTCTAGCCCCTCGTCATAAAAGGGCAAAAGGGCCGGGAAATAAAAGAGGCTTTCACCGCTCCCGGACCGAGACCAATAGAGAAAGAGAGGCCAGGCCCTCACAAACCTTTCCCGCTCCTCACCCCGGCGGACAATTTTCCGGTAGCTAGAAAGGAGCAAAAAGCGCCCGGCAATCTCCTCCTCGTCCCCCCGTCGGAGGTGTTCGCCCTGAAAAAGGGGCCAGAGGACAAAATTGGATTCGTAATCCGGCTTTTTCCGAAAACCGAAAAGCGGCCAGAGACGAAAGCCCCTCCGCTCCTCTCCCCTCTGCCACTGGACGAAAGGCCAGGGAAAATCCCACTGTCTGAAACGACCGTCTCGACTCCACACCCGCTGGAAAAAGGGCCAGAGATAGATCCTCCTCCGGTAAGAAGGGGTGTCCTCTCGCACGTAAAGGGGCCAGATCATACGTTTGGTGAAGGCTGGCCGGCCTTCTTCGTAGCGGGTCTCCCGTATGAAAACCGGCCACAGGATGAAACTCCGGCGGAAAGCCCCTTTCTTTTCCCGGTAACCGAAAAGGGGCCAGACCTTAAAACCCGAAAGGGTCGGACCCCGACTGTAGTTGAAGATGGGCCAGAGGACATTGGTGGAACGATCACCGTCCACCAGGGTGGTGGAGTAAAGGGGCCAGAGGAAGAAACGAATTTCGTCGTAGCCGAAACGGCCCTTCAGCGTGCCGTAAAAGGGAAAGATTCCCCCGTAGCCCTCGCCCTCCGCCGTGCGCCCCCAGAAGATGGGGAAATAGGTGTGGCTCTTCTCCTGCCCCTTCTTCTCTCCCTCCTCCCAGTCGTAGGAAAAGAAGGGCACGAACCGAAAACGACGATAGGTCTTCTCCTGGTGGTAATGGCCGAGAGGGGAAAAGAAATAGAGGTCCTTTTCACCGGAAGCCCTGCGGTCAACCCAGGAAAACAGGGGACGCAGGGAAAAAGAAGCCTCCCGGCCGTTGCGATAGCGATAAAAAAAAGGCCCGGCCACCTCCAGGCGATTCACCTCTCCGGTCCGGGCGTAAAAAAAGAAGGGCCAGAGATTAACCCGATTTTCACCAGCCCGGACCGGAAGGGAGGCCCCCAGGATCGCAATGAGGAACAACCACAGGATTCTTCTCATCAGTGCATGGCGGCTCCGGCAATGGTTCCCAGGACCGAAATGGGCACCTGCTCCTGGATCCCGGTGGTGGCCCGGTTCACGTTCTGAAGGGCGCGTTTGGCTTCGAAGTAAAGGGAATCGTCGTTCACCAGTTTACCCAGCGTGCCCTCGCCTCTTTCGATCTTCTTTACGATTCGTTCCAGGGAAGAGGCGGCTTCGTTCAGATGATTGTAAAGGGTCTTATCCGTAAGGAGTTTGCCCAGCGTGCCCTCACCCTTGTTAATCTTTTCGGCCACCTCCGCGATAGCCAGAGAGCCCTTCTCCACACTCTTCATGGCTTCCCGGAAGGACAGATAGAGTTCCTCATCCGTCAGGAGTTTGCCCAGCGTGCCCTCCCCTCTCTGCATCCTCTCCGAGATCTCCCGCAGATTGGCCATGGTGACCTTGAAGTCCGAAAAACTGCTCTTTATTTCCCGATAGAGTTCCTCATCGGTGAGGAGTTTGCCCAGCGTCCCTTCCCCCCGGGCCACCTTCTCTCCCACCTTCTTGAAGGCCGCGCTGGCGTCGCGAAGGTTCACGATAAGCTCCCGGAGGTTGTTTTTACCCTCCTCGCTGCCGATGAGCTCCGCCAGACCCGAGGTCACCTGCCGTAGATCCTTGAGAGCCGGCCCCACCTCGGCGATCACCTCGCTGAGATCCATGGGGCTCTCCGTGCGGGCGATGGTCTCCCCGGGCGCGAGTTTTTCCGGGGCCCGCCCCTGCTTGATCTCCACAAAACGATCCCCCAGGACCCCGGCCGTCCGGATCCGGGCCTCGGCGTCTCTGGCGAGCTTTACATCCTTATAAATCAATAGCTCCACCCGGGCCCGGCCTTCCGGAAGGAGCGAGATCCGCCCCACCTTTCCGATCTCTACCCCCGCCATCTCCACCCGGGCTCCCCGCACCAGCCCCGAAACATTTTCAAACACGCCATACACGGGATAAGTCCCCTTGGGCACCAGAGATTCCTCCGCCAGCTTGACCGTGAGATAACCCAGAGCCAGAAGGGCGGCCAGGACAAAAATACCCACCTTGATTTCGGTGCTCTTCTTATACATTTCGGCCCTCCTCCGGATGACAGCCTTCAAAGGCGCTCTTTAAAAATTCCCTTACAAAAGGGTGCTCGCTTTTTCTTATTTCCTCGGGCGACCCCTCGGCCACCACCCGCCCCTCGTGCAGGATGGCAATATAATCCGCGGCCCGCATGGCAATGGGCACGTCGTGACTCACCACCACCCCGGTAAGCCGGTATTGCCGCTGGGTCTCCCGGATCAGTTTCATGATGGAGACCTGGAGGATGGGGTCAAGCCCGGTGGTGGGCTCATCAAAAAGAATGATCTCCGGTTCAAGGGCCAGGGCCCGGGCCAGGGCGGCCCTCTTCTTCATCCCTCCGGAAAGCTCCGAGGGATATTTGTCGCGGGCCTCAAGCAACCCCACCACCGAAAGCTTTTCGGCCACCTTCTCCTCGATTTCACGCTTTGAAAGCCTGCTATGCTCCCACAGAGGAAAGGCCACGTTTTCGGCCACGGTCATGGAGTCGAAAAGGGCCCCTTCCTGAAAAAGGAAACCGAATCGCCGCCGGAGTTTCTGCCACTGCCGATCCGAAAAACCCGTCACGTCCTGCCCGTCGATAAGGATGCGCCCCCGATCCGGTTTCAGCAAACCGATAATATGCTTGAGAAGCACGCTCTTTCCCGTTCCGCTTCGCCCCATGATGAAGGTGAGTTTTCCCGCCGGGATCCTGAGGTTGATGCCCCGCAGGACCTCGTGTTCCCCGAAACTCTTGTGGAGATCGACCAGTTCCACCATGGCTAAAAGAGAAGAGAGGTCATAATGTAATCACCCACCAGGATACTCACGGAAGCGATCACCACCGCCTCCGTGGTGGCCCGACCCACGCCCTCGGCCCCTCCGGAGGCGTTGTAACCCTTGTAACACCCTATGATGGCAAGCAAGCCGCCGAAGACCAGGGCCTTGTAGATTCCGCTCGCGATATCCATCCACTCCACCATCTCCTGCATCTTCTTGATAAAGATACCCGCATCCACCTTAAGGAGCATCACCCCCACCAGATAACCCCCGGCGATGCCCACCAGATCTGCAATCACCGTAAGGAGAGGGACCATCAGAACCGCGGCCCAGAAGCGTGGGACCACCAGGTAGTGCACCGGGTTGACCGCCATCACCTCCAGGGCGTCTATCTGCTCCGTGACCCGCATGGTTCCGAGTTCGGCGGCCATGGCCGAACCGGCCCGGGCCGTAACCATAAGACTGGTAAGCACCGGCCCGAGTTCCCGCACCAGGGAAAGGGCCACCAGTCCGCCCAGAAGGCTTTCGCCCCCGAATTTGGAAAGCGCGCGGTAGCTCTGAAAAGCGATGACCATCCCGGAAAAAAGGGCCGTAAGCACCACCACCAGCAGGGAATTGACCCCCACAAACTCCATCTGTTTGAAGAAGAGTCTTACCCGATAAGGGGGTTTTACGGTGTAAGCCAGGGTGGTCAGGAAAAGAAGAGCCATTCCACCGGCCTGAGAAACGAACCCCAGACCCAGCCTTCCGAGATATTGCAGGAAGCCGAACATGCCCCTCCCCGTTTTAGGGTCCCATTATACAATCATTCCTCGTTCTCTAGCAAGCTCACGATTTCGCCTTTAGAGGGCACCCCGGATAGTCCCGGACGGCTGACCCCGATGGCGGCCATTTCCATGGCCTTTTCGAGGGCCCGGGCCGGATTTTCTCTCTTAAAAAGGAGGGCGAAGAAGGCCCCGGCCAGGATGTCCCCGGCCCCGGTGGTATCCACGGCCCGGACCTTACGGGCCGGGAAAAACTTCTCCCGGTTTTCCACGAAGAGGCTGGCCCCTTCGGCCCCGCGGGTGAGAACCAGGATCCTCGAGCGTTCTTTGAGGGCCGCAAGCAGCCCCTCGGGATCCGCGGCCAGATCCTCCCGGCTCACCACCAGGGCTTCAAAATCAGGACTGCGGGAAAGATCCGGTCTCACGGGCTCGACCCTGCCCTCGCGCCCCACCTTTCTGAACCAGCCCTGGGGGTTGGCCACCAGGAAGCGGTAGCGAAAAGCCCGGCGGTAAACCCCGGCCTCAAGGGGCAATTCATCAAGCACCGGGGCCAGATGCAGGACCTCGGTCTCAAGAGGCCTCTCGAAGAAGGCCTCCAGATCAAGGGGGGCGGCCCGGGCCAGCACCCTCTGACGGCGCCCCTCCGGCGTCTCCAGGTTCTCAAAGACCGTGGTCTGCCGAGAGGTCTGAAGATGAAAGAAGAGTTCCGGAAAAAGGTTCTCCAGGGTCTCCAGGGGCTCCGCCGAGGCGGTCAGCACGTGCGTTTCGAGACCCAGCCTTCTTACGGTGAGCCCGGCGTAAAGGACCGCTCCCCCGAAACGAAACCCCCCTTCCGGGACGAGATCCCGGGTGAGATGCCCCACCAGGAGGTAGCGGGCCATCTATTCCTCTAGCACCGCCCCCCGGGCCCCGGAGGTCACCAGCCTGGCGTAGCGGGCCAGCACCCCGGAAACCTTCCTGCGCCTGGGACGGAACTTCCGGCGTCTCTTCTCCAGTTCCTCCTCCGGAACCAGGAGGTCCAGCCGGCGTGCCGGGATATCGATCCGGATGGGGTCTCCGTCCCGAACCAGGGCTATGGGCCCTCCCTCGGCGGCCTCGGGGGAGACGTGGCCGATACAGGCCCCCTGGGTTCCCCCGCTGAAACGGCCGTCGGTGATGAGGGCCACCGAGGAACCAAGACCCATCCCGATGAGAGCCGAGGTGGGCGAAAGCATCTCCCGCATCCCCGGCCCCCCTTTGGGACCCTCGTAACGTATGACCACCACATCCCCGGGACGAATCTCCCTCCCGAGGATGGCCTTATAGGCCTCTTCCTCGGATTCGAAGACCCGGGCCGGCCCTTCGTGACGCATCATCTCCGGGACCACGGCGCTGGTCTTGACCACCGCCCCTTCCGGAGCCAGACTTCCCCAGAGAATGGCTATACCCCCCTCCTCCCGGTAGGCCCTCTCCAGGGGCCGAATGACCTCCGGATCCCGAATGCGAGCCGATTTCAGGACGGCCTCCAGGGTTTCTCCGGTGGCGGTAAGGACTCCGGTGTCGATGAGTCCGGCCCGTTTGAGTTCCGCCATGACCGCCGGAATTCCGCCGGCCTCATGAAGCTCGGGCACGCTGTGGGGGCCGGCCGGAATGAGACTGGCCAGGACCGGAGTCTTGCGCGAGATCTCGTCAAAGACCGTAAGGGGCAGATCCAGCCCGGCCTCCCGGGCGATGGCCGGCACGTGAAGCACGGTGTTGGTGGAACAACCCAGGGCCATGTCCACCGCGATGGCATTGCGGAAGGCGGCCTCGGTGGCGATCTTCCGGGGGGTGATCCTCCTGCGCAGGAGTTCGACCACTTTGAGACCGGTCTTCTTGGCCAGCCGCAGTCTTTCGGCCGAAACCGCCGGTATGGTCCCGTTTCCGGGGAGGGCCAGGCCCAGGGCCTCCGAAAGACAGTTCATGGAATTGGCCGTAAACATCCCGGCACAGGACCCGCAGGTGGGACAGGCGCATTCCTCGAGTTCCGCGAGTTCCTCCTCCGTGAGGGCTCCACTTTTGACCTGGCCGATCCCCTCGAAGACCGAAATCAGATTGACCTTGCGCCCCCGGAAGGACCCGGTGAGCATGGGACCTCCGGAGACCAGAAGGGCCGGAATATTCAAACGTAGGGCTGCCATGAGCATACCGGGGGTGATCTTGTCGCAACTTGAGACCAGGACCAGGGCGTCGAAGGCGTGGGCCCGGGCCATGATCTCTATGCTATCGGCAATGATCTCCCGGCTCACCAGGGAATACCTCATGCCCTCGTGGTTCATGGCGAGGCCATCGCAGACCCCGATGACCCCGAACTCCACGGGCACGGCCCCGGCCATGCGGATGCCGGCCTTGACCGCCTCGGCGATCTGACGCAGATGTACATGCCCGGGCACAATCTCGTTAAAGGCGTTGGCCACCCCCACCAGGGGTCTGCGCAACTCTTCCTCGGTAAGCCCCAGGGCCCGAAGAAGGGAGCGGTGAGGGGCCCTTTCGAGACCCTTTTTGATGCGATCGCTTCGCATATTCGACCTCCTCCTTTGCCCTTTCCCCTCCAGTTATAACACCCTTGCCTTTTCGGTAAAAGCGGTTAATTTTAGCATCAAATTCGGAAAGGGGGTTTTTCTTATGCGAGAAGCCGTGGAGGCCGCGCTGAACAAGGTAAGGCCCATGCTTCAGGCCGACGGCGGGGACGTGGAGCTGGTGGAAATTACGGAAGACGGGGTGGTTAAGGTCCGTCTGCAGGGGGCCTGCGGGGCCTGCCCCATGTCGCAGATGACCCTCAAGATGGGCATCGAGCGTTATCTCAAGAAGGAGGTTCCGGAGGTCAAGGCCGTGGAGGCCGTAATGTAAGGAGGGGGCCATGGCCCGGGTAACGGTTGAAGACTGTCTAGAGAAAGTTCCCAACCGCTTCAAACTCATTCACCTGACCGTGGAACGGGTGAGACAGTTAAGGAAAGGGGCCAAGCCCCTGGTGGAGTGCGACAACAAGGAGATCGTAACGGCTCTGAGGGAGATCGCCGCCGGGAAAGTAACCTTCGAGAACATCAAGGAACTGGCCAGGGAGGCCGAAGAATTCTCCATCTCGGATCTTCTTGAGGGCAAGGCCCCCGGTGAGGAGTCGTGAAGAAAGACTACTATGCCATCCTGGGAGTTCCCCGGAACGCCACCCAGGAAGAAATCAAAAAGGCCTATCGTCGCCTGGCCTTAAAGTACCATCCTGACCGCAATCCCGACAATCCGGAAGCCGAGGAGAAATTCAAGGAAATCTCCGAGGCCTACGAGGTCCTTTCCGACCCGGAAAAGAGGGCCATATACGACTCACAGGGGCTGGCAGGCCTTCACCGGCGCGGTTTTCGGGGCTTCGAGGACGTGGAGGACATCTTCTCGGCCTTCTCCGATCTCTTTGAAGAATTCTTTGGCTTCGGGTTCCGGGAAAAACCCGGGCGCAAACCCCGCCCGGGAGCGGACCTCTCCTATGAGCTCACCCTGAGCCTGGAAGAGGTTTACTCCGGTAAGGAGACCGAGATCACCTTAGAGAAATACGAACGATGCGAGGCCTGCGGGGGGTCGGGGCTTTCCCCGGGCTCTCAGCCGCGCTATTGCCCGGTCTGCAAGGGCCGGGGTCACATCGTGCACTCGGAAGGCTTTTTCAGGGTGAGCACCACCTGCCCCCACTGTCACGGTCTGGGAACCTACGTGGCCGACCCCTGTCCCAAGTGCCGGGGAGAAGGCCGGGTTTGGCGGCGCAAGAGACTGAAGGTGCGGATCCCCCCGGGAGTGGATGAGGGCAGCATCATCCGGATCGCCGGGGAAGGTGAGGCCGGGCTTTACGGAGGGCCGGCCGGAGACCTTTATCTCAAGATCCGCACCAAACCGCACGAGTATTTCCGCCGCGAGGGGAAAAACCTTCATCTCTCGCTGGTCATAGGGGTGGTGGACGCCATTCTGGGAGCCGAAACCGAAATCCGTCACCTCTCCGGAGAGAAGATCCGGATCAGGATCCCCCGCGGCAGTCAGCCCGGAGACCGTATCCTCATCAAGGGTCGGGGGCTTCCGGATCCCCGGGGAGGAGAGCCCGGCGACCTCATCGTACACCTGGAAGTGCGTCTGCCCAGCCGGATCAACCGGGAACAGGAGGACCTCCTTCGACGTTTTGCGGAGCTTGAGAAGACCGGGGGCCCCCAGGTCAAGGGCCGTAAAAAGAAGGGGTTCTGGGAAAAGATCTTTCGGGAATGAAGCCCATGCATTTTACCCATCTTCATCCGGACGGCAGCGCCCGCATGGTGGATGTTTCGGAGAAAGCGGCTACGCCCAGGGAAGCCGTGGCCCGGGGCCGGGTACTCCTGGGCGAAAAGGTCTTTAGCCTGGTAAAGGACCGGAGCCTTCCCAAAGGGGACCTCTTCGGAGCGGCCCGGATCGCCGGAATCCTGGCGGCCAAAAGGACCTGGGAGCTGATTCCCCTCTGTCACCCCCTTCCCATCACCAAGATCGAGATCCATTTCGCCCTCAACGAAGAAGCCCTGAGCCTTGAGATCGAAGCCCGGGTCAAGACCGTGGCCCGCACCGGCGTGGAAATGGAGGCCCTCACCGCGGTCTCGGTGGCGGCCCTCACGGTCTACGACATGTGCAAAGGGATTGACAAAGGCGTCCGAATTACGGATATTCGGCTAGCGGAAAAACGCGGCGGCAAGAGCGGCGAAGTCATCCTGGAGGAAGGAGGCTTGTATGGATCCCAAAAAGCTTGAATACTTCAAAAACCTTCTTCTGGAGAAAAAGAAAAGACTCATCGCCGAGGCGGATCGCACCTTCCACGCCCTGGAAGGGGGAGCCGAGCATCTGGCGGACCCCACCGACATCGCCACCCAGGAAAGCGATCTGGGCTTCGAACTACGCCTGAGAGATCGGGAGCGCAAGCTCCTCAAAAAGATAGACAAGGCCCTCAAGAAGATCGAGGAGGGCTCCTACGGCATCTGTGAGGCCTGCGGGGAGGAGATCGAGGAAAGGCGCCTGGAGGCCCGCCCGGAGGCCACCCTCTGCATTCGCTGCAAGCGCGAACAGGAAAAGATGGAGAAACTCCGCGGAGAATAACCTTTGCCGGAGATCCGCGAGGACCCGGTAAGCGGTCGTCTCTCCCTTATCGCGCCGGAAAGAGGGCAACGGCCCACGGATTTCCGGATCCCGGAAGAGGAGAGACGGGAGGGGAGCCGCTGTCCCTTCTGTCCGGGCAACGAGGAGCTCACCCCTCCGGAGAGTCTGAGGCTTTCGGCCGGGGGAGGATCTTCTTCCTGGCAGGTAAGGGTGGTCCCGAATCGCTATCCGGCCCTGCGTCCGGACGCGGATAAGGCGGCCGGAGATCCCCTTCACCGGATCACGCCCGGTCTGGGGTACCACGAGGTCATCATTGAGACCCCGGAACACGAAAAGTCTCTTGAAAGTTTCTCTCCCGAGGAAATGGATCTGGTCTTCCAGGCCTTCGTCCTCCGGGCCCGGGCCTTCCTTGAGAAGGGCCGGTGGCGTTACGCCCTCTTTTTCAAGAACCGCGGACGACGGGCCGGGGCCTCCCTCAGTCACAGCCACAGCCAGCTCATGGCCCTGCCCTTCGTTCCCCCCCTCCTGGAACGGGAGCTCGCCCGCGCCCGGGCCTTCCATGCCGAGACCGGGAAATGTCTTTTCTGTCGTCTGGCAAGAGAGGAGGCCTCCGGACCACGGCTCCTTTTCGAGAGCCGGCACTTCGTGGCCTTTCAGGCCTTTGCCCCCAGACAGCCTCTGGAGACCTGGATCCTGCCCAGGCCCCACGGTCTTGATTTTCTGCACCTGGAAGAGGACCTCCGGAGGGAATTCTGCGAGACCCTTCTCCGGGTTCTTCGCCTGCTGGAAAGGACCCTTCCCGGCCTGCCCTATAACTTCTTCCTGCACCTTGAACCCCTGGGGTCCCCGCCCCTGCCCTACTTTCACTGGCACCTCGAGCTCGTGCCGGCCCTGACCCGGGTGGCCGGTTTCGAATGGGGGACGGAGGCTTACATCGTGCCTCTGAGGCCCGAAGAAGCCACGGCCTTCCTGCGCACCCTGAAACCGTGAGCCCGGAAAGGTTTCTACGGGAGATAAAAAAACTCGCCCCGGAGGCCGGGGAAGAAACTCTTCAAAAGCTTCTCCTTTTTGGCCGACTTCTACGGGAAACGGCCCACCCCCTGGGACTTATCGGCGAGACCCGGGAGACCGACCTCCTGGAAAAACATCTCATGGACTCTGCCTTCCTCCGGCCTCACCTTCGACAGGGGCCGGTGGCGGACCTGGGAAGCGGGGCCGGGCTTCCCGGGCTGGTGCTGGCCATCCTTTCTCCGGAGCTTGAGATCTGGCTGGTGGAACCCCGGCGAAAGGCTATCTCTTTTCTGGAATATGCCCGGGTTAGTCTGGGGCTTGAGAGGGTAAGGATCGTTCGGGCCCGGGCCGAAGCCCCGGAGGTCCCCCGCGGGTATTTCGAGACCGTGACCGCCCGGGCGCTTGCCGACCTTGAGAGCCTTTGGCGGCTGGCCGAACCGCTCCTGCGGCCCGGAGGCTTTCTCCTGGCCCCCAAGGGCCCGCGGGGTCGGACCGAGGTGGAAAACCTCAAAAACCACCATCCCGATCTGGTAGTGGAAACCTTTCCCTATCGGCTTTCCGGCGGGGGCTTGCGGATGGTGGTGAGAGTTCTCAAAGGGTCTCCCAGTTGAGACAGTTGGGACAGACCCAGGTAATGGCGTTACAGGAAAAATACTTCTGGTCCCGGGAGAGACAGACCTGACAGACCGTAAAACCGCAACGCCGGCACCTCCAGAGAAGGGGGCGTTTCTCCCCGCAGAAATCGCACTCGCCGGAGCCGTATTTGGGATTCCGGCCTTTAAGACCGCGATCGGGCCTTGAGCCTGGCATCGTGAGCCGCAATCCTCCGGATCTTCTTTTCCAATTTTTTAAGCATGGAGGGGCTTTTGAGCCAGGGGTGGAAACGAAGATAGCCTTCGAGGAAGCGGGCCTCGAATTCCCCGGCCTCCGGCCCCAGAAGCTCTCTTGCGGAATAAAAAAGCTCCGCCAGATCCTTGATGATCCAGCGGGGCTTCGGTCTCCCGGCCCATCTCACCCGTTGAAGGTCGATGAGGGTCAGGCGGTGGCCGTTCCAGAAAAAGTGACAGAGGTAGAAATCCTGGTGGGAGAAACCCTGGGCGTGAAAACGGGCGGCGGTCTCCACCAGAGGAGGTATGAGCTCCCGAAAGCTTCCCGGAGAATCCCGGAGGAGGTCCTCAAGGCGCACCCCGGGGGCTTCCAGAAAGACGCTCAAGGCCCTTCGAGGGCGTATCCCCCGCTCCAGCCCGAAGGCCACGGGCTCCGGGACCCCGAATCCCCGGCGGCTCAATTCCCGGGCGGCCCACCATTCCCTCTCCGCCCCGGTTCGAAATTCCAGGGCCCCGAAACGGAAATAACGTTTAAGGAAGAGCCGCCGGCCGGAAACCTCCAGGCGCCGGATTTCCCGCTCCCGCTTGATCTTGAAGACCCGGGCCGGGACCTCCCACAGGGCCTCAAAGGACGCAAGCCCCGCCCCCGCAAGGATTTCCCGCCAGCTCGGCTCAATCTCGAAAATTCTCATGCGACCAGGTTCCGGACATAGACCTTGAGTTCCTCTATAGCCTCCCAGTCGGGATTTTTGAAGGCCGGAAAAACGGAATTGTTGTGATAGAGGGGATCCTCGGTGAGAGGATAACGGGAAACCTCCCGGGCGACCTCAAAAAGCGGGGTTCCCGGAACCGGGGAGTATTCCGCGAGAATGGGCCGGGCCCCCAGACGGGCCACGTATTCCGCTGCGCGGCGCACCCGGGTAAGGGGTTCTCCCGGAAGCCCGCAGAGGAGATAGACGCCGATCTCCCGCGGGTGGTAGCCGGCCTCCTGGAGGTACCGCACGGCGGCCTCGAATTCCTCAAGTCCCACCTTGTGGTCGTAGCGTCTCTCCAGGGTCTCAAGCCCCAGTCTCAGGGTCACGAAACCCGCCCGCTTGAGCCAGCGGGCCACCTCCCCCGTAAGGAAGCGGGCATGGAGGGCGTTGGGGGTGTGAAACCGAATCCGTAGCCCCCGCCGACAGACCTCCTCAAGAAGGGGCCCCAGGTGATGTTCAAAATCCCAGAGGAGGGCGTCATCATAAAAAGCGAAATCCACCACTCCGTATCTTTCGTGCCAGTAAAGGATTTCTCTAAAAACCTCCCCCGGTGTTCGCCTTTCAAAACCCGGAAAGAGGATCCCGGAAGCACAGTAGGCACAGCGGAAAGGGCAACCCTTTCCCGTAAGAAGCACCACATAGGGCAGTTTGCGCTGGAGATCAAAGACCGGATAGTCGAAAGGGGCGGGCTCTCCGGAGGGTTCGATCAGGGTCCGGATACGGGCCAGGATGGCCTCCTCCCCGGATTCGGTCACGATCTCGGCTTCGGGGAAATTCCGCCGGGCGTGTTCCGGACAGAGCCGGGCGTATACCCCACCAAGAAGGATGGGGGTTTGCGGAAAGAGTTTTCTCAAAAGCCTGTAGGCCTCAAGGGCCCCGGGATACCAGTAAGTCAGAAGGGCGGTCAGAAGGATCAGGCGCGGCGGACTCAGACGCCGCATGTCCGTTTCCGCAAGGGCCGGAGGGAGGCCGTAGCGGGCAAACCCCCGGGGGACATCCGCCAGAATGGCCGGTTTCGGAAGCCGCTCCCGGTAAAAATGTCCCGTGCCGTAAAGTTTCCTTTTGGGTTTGCGGGGCAGTTCCGGGTGAAAGGGATCAAGGAGATCCAGAAGACCAACCCGATAGCCTGCCTGCCGGAGAAGGCCTCCCAGTTTGAGAAGCCCATAGGGCCTCAGCCAGAGATCGTAAGCCGCAAAATCGTATATCCAGGGATTGACCAGAAGGACATCCACTTTCAAAATGGCGGCCCCACTGGAATTAGAACCCGAGTCTATGGCGTGAAGAAAGACATCGGGCCCGAAATCCTTATGTGTCAAGGGATTTCATTCAGGAAGAGCTTTTTCTTAATCGGCCCTCATCGGTTGCAAACGGGTTTGACAGTAAAAAGTCTCTTTCCATGTCTTTAAGCACATGAGTCGGAACCTCTAAGAGAAGGAAAAACTCTTTAGGGTAGAGGTAGGCTTCCCCGGATTCATCTATCACTTTAAAAAGGCCGTGTTCTTCTCCTATGAGAGGGTAGAGCTTCCATCTTTCAAGGGATGCTTCATAACCCTGGTTTTTGACGCAAAGGACGACTTTATTCATGGCTTAAAATCCGGATTATTCGTTTTATTTTAAATTCCTTCTTTCCGATCCCATGGGCTTCGTACCAGTGTATTTCGGCCAAGGCTATGGTTCCATCCGGCAATCTTATCTTAGCAGTTCCTTTCAGCTTTCGCCATCTTTCAGGGCCATAAACCTTACGAAGCCGTTTCAATTCTCGAATGGAGCGTCCTACGGCTATGGTTTCGAGGTCTTGGACAGGTCCCAGAATTTCGAAGAACATCCCGAAACATTTTAGCAAAGCTTTTTCGGCCTCACCGCTACTTTTATTTCACCATCACTTCCCAAGAAGTCTCCCGAAAAATCGCTGAAAACTGCGAAGAAGATCTTACGAAGGGTTCAGAAAGTGACTTAACTCCGGAAAAAAACCTTCGAGAGTCCAGGACCCTTCACTTTGAAAATTATGGCGGCCCCACCGGGACTCGAACCCGGGTCTCTGGCGCGAGAGTGGGATCCGCCTTTTTCATTCTTCGTCAGATTTAACTTTTCTTGCAATTTTACCACGCATTAAAAGTCATGCTATCCATGAAATTCCACTTTTTGG
>JALWCD010000246.1 GCA_027036915.1 Thermodesulfatator sp.
GTCCTTCCTGTCAGAAAGAGGATACCAAGGTCGTGGATTCCCGGGCCACGGGCGAGGGTTTCGTTATCCGCCGTCGCCGGGAGTGTCCGAATTGCGGCTTCCGCTTCACCACCTACGAGAGACTTGAGCTTTCCCTGCCCCAGGTGATCAAAAAAGACGGCCGCCGGGAGCCCTTCTCCCGGGAGAAGATCCTGAGCGGAATCCGGAAGGCCTGCCACAAGAGACCGGTGAGCGAGGAGGACATCGAGAATTTTGTGAGCACTCTGGAGAGGGAGCTTTTTGAAAGCGGGGAGAAGGAGGTGCCCTCGAGTTATCTGGGGGAGCGGGTGATGGAAAAACTCAAGGAATGGGACGAGGTGGCTTACGTGAGGTTCGCCTCGGTTTACCGGGAATTTCAGGACGTAAACGAGTTCATCGAACAGGTGGCTCAGCTTCTCAAGGGGAGGCGCAGGGGTGGAAAAGGTCGCCGGTAGACTCATCTTTCCCCTGGATGTGGCCGATCTTTCCGAGGCCCGGCGCTGGGTCAGGCGACTCCGGGGTCTGGTGGGGGTTTTCAAGGTGGGGCTTGAGCTTTTTACGGCCGTGGGGCCGGCGGCGGTGGAAATGGTCCGGGAGGAGGCCGGGGCGGAGGTTTTTCTGGATCTCAAGCTCAACGACATTCCGGCCACGGTGGCCGGGGCCGTGCGTTCGGCCTCTAGAATCGGGGCGGACATGCTCACGGTGCACATGCTGGCCGGGAGATGGGCGGTGCGGGAGGCCGCGCGGGCCGCTGAAGGCGGTCTCAAGATCCTGGCCGTGACCCTTTTGACCTCCCTTTCCCGGGCCGACCTCATGGAGGTGGGTTATTCCCCGGAACTCTCCCGGGACCTGGAAGAAGCAGCCCTGAGGCTGGCCAGTCTGGCCTATCGCTGCGGGGTTCACGGGGTGGTCTGTTCGGCCAAAGAGGTGGCCCGTATCAAGGAGGCCTTTCCCCATCTTATGACCGTGGTTCCGGGGGTGCGGCCGGACTGGCTGGAGGAATCCCTGGCCGACGACCAGAAACGGATCGCCTCCCCGGGGGAGGCCATCCGGGCCGGGGCGGATTACCTGGTGGTGGGGCGTCCCATAAGGGAGTCGCGCGATCCCCGGGCCGTGGCCGAAAGGATCCTGGCCGAGATGGCCGAGGCCTTTTCCGAAAGGTTCAGGACATGAGACGGACCGGGGTGGCCGATCTTCCCTTACACGGCGGACGGGCCCCGCGCTGGCTCTTCGCCCGCATGGTGCGTCTGGCCCGGGCCCTATCCCTGGTGATCCTGGAGGAGTTCGGGAGGGTCGAGCTCCTCCGGCGTCTTTCGGATCCCTTCTGGTTTCAGGCCTTCGGTTGTCTCCTGGGCTTCGACTGGCACTCCTCCGGTCTGACCACCACGGTCTGCGGAGCCCTCAAGGAAGCCTTAAGCCCTCTGGCCCCGGAGATCGGGGTCTTTGTCTGCGGGGGCAAGGCCCGGGCCAGCCTGAAAACCCCGGAGGAGATCCTTTCCTACGCCGAAAAACTGGGGCTTCCGGAAAGTTTTCGGGAGTTTCCGGAGCTTTCCCGGCTTACGGCCAAGGTGGACAACACCGCCCTTCAGGACGGCTACCAGCTCTACCATCACACTTTCATTTTTACGGTGGAGGGCCAGTGGGCCGTCATCCAGCAGGGGC
>JALWCD010000247.1 GCA_027036915.1 Thermodesulfatator sp.
GGTCCCGGAAAGGGCCGGCCGGGTGGACCTCCAAGCCCTCCTCAAGGCCCTTGCCCGGCGAGACATCCTTTCGGTGCTGGTGGAGGGTGGGGGGGAGGTCCACGGGAGCTTCCTGGACGCCGGGCTGGTGGACGAGGTCTTTTTCTTTCTCGGACCGGTGATCATCGGCGGGAAGGAGGCCCGGCCCGCGGTGGCCGGAAAAGGGCCGGCTAGGCTCTCACAGGCCTTATGGCTTAAAGATCTCCGGATAAGACGCCTGGGGGATTCCCTTCTCCTTCATGGACTCTCCGGGGCGGGCTCCCGCATCCTGGAGAGCACCTCCTGAAGCTCCCGTCGAAGCTCATCCGGAGGCTTCTCCGAGGAAAATACCCGGTGAGCCCGCCTGATCTTTTCGGAAAGGGGCCACTGGGTTTTCAGAAGTCCCTCCACCAGTCCCGGATGGGTAAGGCGTCTCCGGAGCCGCTCTCTTTGCAGGGCCTCCCCGCAGGCCACCACCCAGACCTCGTCGAAAAGCCCCTCCCAGCCGACCTCAAAAAGGAGCGGAATCTCGGCAAAGACAAACTCCGCCTGCGCGTTCCTGTCGAAAAAGGCCTGAAGTTTCTCCCGGACCAGAGGATGGAGGAGAGCCTCAAGGGTTCGTCTCAGCTCCTCGTCGTACACCAGACGTGCAAGAATTCGCCTCCGGTCAAGGGTACCATCGGGCCTTACGGCCCAGGGGCAGAGGGCCTTTACCTTCTCGTAGGCCTCTCCTCCCGGGGCCAGAAGGCCTCTTACCTCCTCGTCAGCGGAAAAGACCGGGTAACCCAGCTCCCGAATAAGGGCCAGAAGCGTGCTTTTCCCCGTGGCCGGCCCTCCGGTCAGGGCTATCTTTCGCAAGCCCGAAGCTCCTCAAGCAGTTTTTTGAAATCGGGGGGAAGAGGAGCCTCGAAGGAGACCCTTTTACCGCTTACGGGATGCTCAAACGAAAGCCGCCAGGCGTGGAGCATCTGCCTTTCGGCCTTCGGTCCCCCGGGGCGTCCTCCACCGTAAAGAAGATCTCCCAGGATGGGATGCCCGATATGGGCCAGATGCACCCGAATCTGGTGGGTGCGGCCGGTATAGGGACGCACCTCCAGCAGGGCCGCCCGCCGGAAGGCCTCCCGCACCCGGTAGAAGGTCTCGGCCTGGCGGCCCTTCGGGGCCCCGGCCAGCATCTTCTTGCGATGCACGGGATGTCGCCCTATGGGGACCTCTATCTTCCCGGCCCTCGGCTCCGGCACGCCGTGGACCAGGGCCAGATACCACTTTTCCACCTCCCGCCCTTTGAACATGGCGGAGAGGGCCAGATGGGCCCGATCGTTTTTGGCCACCACCATGAGTCCCGAGGTGTCCTTGTCCAGACGGTGGACGATCCCGGGCCGCAGCTCCCCCCCTACTCCCGAAAGCCCGGAAAGCCTCCGCAGAAGACCATGCACCAGGGTGCCCCGGGTATGCCCGGCCCCGGGATGCACCACCACCCCCGGAGGTTTTACGATCACAGCCAGATCCTCGTCCTCATAAAGGATTTCGAAGGGCACCTCCTCGGGCTCAAGCCGCACCTCCTCCGGCGGGGGCACCCGGACCGTAATGGCCTCCCCGGCCCTCACCGGCCGGGAGGCCTTAAGCCCTCCCCCAACCCTCTCAACCTCTACCAGGCCTTCGGAAAGGAGCTTTTTTACCCGGGAACGGGTCAGCTCCGGGATCCTCTCCGCGAGAAAAAGATCCAGGCGCTTTCCCGCATCTTCGGGTTCCACGAACAGGCGGAAGATCTTCTCCTCAGCCAAGGTATTCCCCGGCCGAAGGGCAGAGGTCTTTAACCGGACACTTCTCGCACTTCGGTTTCCTGGCGGTACAGATCTTTCGACCGTGGGCCTGAAGCACATAGGGAATCACGGCCCAGTCCTCGCGGGGAATCAGGGCCATGAGGTCCTTTTCGATCCGGTCGGGATTTTTTTCACGGGAAAGCCCCAGGCGCTGACTCAAACGTCGTACGTGGGTGTCCACGGGGATACCCTCCACCACACCGTAAGCGTTAGCCAGGACGATGTTGGCAGTCTTTCGGGCCACCCCCGGAAGCTCAAGCAGAGCCTCCATGGTTCTCGGAACCTCTCCGCCGTACTTCTCCACCAGGATCCGGCAGGCCTCCTTGAGATATCTGGCCTTCTGCTGGTAGAAACCGGTGGGTTTTATGGCTTCGGCCAGCTCCTCAAGATCGGCCTCGGCAAAGGCCCGGGCGTCGGGGTACCTCCGGAAAAGCTCCGCGGTGACCTGGTTTACCCGCTCGTCCGTACACTGGGCCGAAAGAATGGTGGCCACCAGGAGCTGAAGTGGATTCTCGAAACGCAGGGCGATACGGGCGTCAGGGTAGGCCTTCTTTAACCTCTCAAGGATTTCAAGCTCCTTCTTCATGGCTCAGACACTCCCTGAGATATCGGAAAAGACCCTCGGAGAAACCTTCCCTTTCCGGCAACTCCAGCCGCACGAACTCCCCCGGATAGGCCTTCTCCCCGGCTTCCCGGGCCCGGTTCACGAGCCGGGAACTCAGGGTGGGCCTTAAGGCCTCGCTCGAAAGAAAGAAGAGGAGCAGCCGCCGAAAAAGGGCCTCGTCATAGGGGGCCAGCCGTTTGCCCCCGGAAAGCCTGTCTTCAAGCTCGTAGCACAGGTTCTTGAGCTGATTCAGAAGCGGGATCTTTATCTGGGACTGCACCTGTTCCTCAAGATGGATATATTCCAGGGCCAGCCGGCCGTATTCCGCAGGCTCGAAGTCCCTCAGAAGAAGGTGTTCCCTGAACCATTCCGAGAAACGGGTTCGAAGGTAGTCCACCAGGCTCATAAAATCCACCTGCGTGCGCTGGAAAAGAAGCTCCTCCGGCGAAAGCCCTGACAGGCGGGCGATGTCTTCCAGGCTCAAACTACCGGTATAGATATGGAGGAGGGCGGCCAGATAATGGCGCTCGGGAAAAACCACCCTTTTGCCCATAATGGTATCCTCGGGCTGACGTCGACGATAACGTTCAAGGGCCGCCTCCACCCATTCGGCCGTAAAGTACATCCCGTCCTCCCGCCTGTTTTTTACATTATAACGGGCGTTCTGCCAAATATCTCCCCTTCGAGACCTTTCAAACCTCCCCGGGATCAAGTAGTATCTGAGAAAGACCGGAGGCTCTCCGAAACCGGGCAAAACAGAAAGAATCCGGATCCAGATGACCGCCGAAAAGATCGTAGCCGCCCTGGCGACCGCTTTCTGGCCCCTCATTCCCCTCTTCTGGGGCCCCCTCCATCTTTTCCCGGGGCTCAAAAAGAAGCTCGGCCCGCGCTACTACCCTTTAATTCTGGGCCTCTGGCTTGTTCTGGCGGGCCTTATCCTTTCCTTCGGGCTCTACTCCCGGGGAGGGCCCTGGCCCCTGCCGGCCGTCCTGCACTGGTTGGGCTGGGGGCTATTTCTGGGGGGGCTTCTCCTCCAGGGGGTAACCATCCTTTACCTTCGGGATCAGATCGTCGGTCGTCCTCACTTCCGGCCCCGTCCGGAAGATCGACTGGTAACCTCCGGGCCCTTCAGGTATCTGAGACATCCCACCTATCTCGCCCATAGCCTCATCTTTTTCGGGGCCTTCCTTCTTTCGGGTTATCCGGTGGTGGGGCTGGTGGCCCTTCTGGACCTGCTTTTTAATTGTTTCCTGCTTATCCCCTGGGAGGAAAGGGAACTTCGCGAGCGTTTCGGGGAGGCTTACGAGGCCTATGCCCGTCGCACCCCCAGGCTTTTCCCGAGGTGGAGGTCGTGAAAGCCTTTTACCGCAAGCTGGCCGTGGTGGCTCTTTTGTATCTCGCCGAAGGCCTGCCCTTCGGTTTCGTGTACGTAAGTCTTCCGGTCTATCTCCGGAGCCAGAAAGTGGACCTCGTGGAGATCGGGCTTCTTTCCCTGACCGGCTTGTCCTGGAGCCTCAAACCCCTCTGGGCTCCTCTGGTGGATCGTTACGGCCGCAAGTATTACTGGATGGTGGGGGCCCTCCTGGGGCTGGCCCTCTCCGTGGCCCTGCTCTCCATGGTCCCCCCGGCGGGAAAACTTTACGTCCTTTTCGTCTTCCTCTGCACCCTCTCCTCGGCCACCCTGGACATCGCGGTGGACGGCTACACCATCGAACTGGTGGAAGAAGAGGAACTGGGGCCGGCCAACGGGGTGCGCGTTTCGGCCTATCGGGTGGCCATGATCGGTTCCGGGGGCGGACTGGTGGCCCTGGCCCATTTCCTGGGATTTCGACCGGCCTTCCTGGCCCTGAGCGTGATCTTCCTGGCCCTGGCCGCCACCATCCTGATGCTACCGGATACCCATCTCCCATCGAAATCCAGAAAAACTTACGATTTATTCGGACAATATATCACACCATTAAAGGATTTTCTCAAAAGACCCTACGCCCCTCTGCTCCTGTTTTTCGTGCTCACCTTCAAGATCGGCGACGCCACCATGGGTTCCATGATCTATCCCTTCTGGGTGGACCGGGGGTTTACGAAACTCGAAATCGGCCTCGTTTCAGGAACCCTGGGCAGTCTGGCCACCATAGGGGGGTCGCTGGTGGGGGGAGGGCTTATACGCTATCTCGGGCTCTTTCGGGCCCTCTGGATGCTGGGGCTCACGCAGTCGCTTTCCAATCTGGGCTACGCTTACGCCGCCCTTCCGGACTCCGCCCGCTGGACGGTTTACGGGGCCTCTCTCATCGAAAGTTTCACCGGCGGCCTAGGTACTGCGGCCTTTCTGGCCTTCCTGATGCGTCTGTGTCGCAAGGATATGAGCGCCAGTCAATACGCTCTGCTCTCCACCCTCTTCAGCCTATCCTTTACCCTCTCCCGGGCCCTCGGAGGCTTCGGAGCAAAGTACATGGGCTATGCGGGCTTCTTCTTTTTCACTTTCTGGATCTCCCTGCCCCCTCTTCTTCTGGTGCCCCTGGTAAGGAAAGCCATCCCGGAAACGTAAAGAGGGCCCCCGGTCTTTGGAATTTCCGTTTTCCGGTCTAAAATGTTCGTCATGCGGCGTAATCCTTTCGAGATCCTGGGGCTTTCTCCCCGGATAGTGAAGGAACTGGATGAGGAAAGCCTCTTCCGGCTGGTCAAGGCCTGTTACCGGGCCCTCCAGCAGGTGCATCATCCGGATCTCTCCTCCGGTTCGGGGAAGAAGGCCCTGGAATTGAACCTGGCCTTTGAGGCCCTGAATCTCGCCAAGAATCCGGAGTCCTTCCGGAAATACCGTCAGGCCTACATAAAACGTCTCTCCCGGAAGACCCTGCGAAACCAGATCGAGGAGCTGGCCCTCAGGCTGGGACGGGCCTTTCGGGAAAGAGATCACCTGGAAGAGGCCTTCTGGGAAAATTTGCTTCTAAGGGCCCGTGAGGGGCATCTGATCCACCCTCGCCCCCGGAAGATCCGGATAAGAGTTTACGATCTGGCCCTTAAATACCGTCTTCCTTATCCCGTTTTCGGGCCGAAAGCCCCTTTCAAGGAATTTCTCTTCGACGATCAGGGAGATCTCTACCTCAGAGTTTCGCCCAAACACCCTCCCCGCAAAATTTCCGGTCTCAAGATGGTGGGCTGTGTGCCCCGGGACAAGATCGAACCCTGGTTGCTTCTGGAAAAAACCCCGGGCGAGGAGGGACTTCTGCCTGAGGACTATCTCCGGGTCGAAACCTTTCGCCGGGCCTGTCTGCCCTATCTCAAACCCAGGATCTTACCCAACGGCTACCTCTTTTCCTTCCGTCATGAGGACCATTCCCGCGTCTATCTTGAGGGGCTGGTTATGGGA
>JALWCD010000248.1 GCA_027036915.1 Thermodesulfatator sp.
CCTCCAGACAACCTCCCAGAAGTATACTCAGGCCCAAGAAGCTTATTAAAAGTAAAAGTCCGTTCCGCAATCTTACCAGTTCTCGCATACCGGCTCAAAATAGCCTCTGGGATGAGCGCAAGCCGGACACTTTTCTGGAGCCTCCGATCCTATATGAAGGTAACCACAGTTACGACAACGCCAGGCAATCGGCTCGTCGCGCTTAAAAAGGGTGCCGTTTTTGATCCTTTCGGCCAGGGCCCGATAGCGCTTTTCGTGAAATTTCTCCGCTTCGGCTATGGCCTCGAGCACCGCCGCGATCTCGGGAAAGCCCTCCTCGCGGGCCACCTTCGCAAACTCGGGATACATCTGGGTGTGCTCATAGTTCTCACCCTCGGCGGCCGCCAGAAGATTTTCCAGCGTGCTGCCGATTTTGCCGGCGGGATAGGCGGCCTGAATCTCCACCTCACCCCCCTCAAGAAACTTAAAGAGCCTTTTGGCGTGTTCCTTTTCCTGTTCCGCGGTCTCAAGGAAGATGTCCGCAATCCGCTGATAACCCTCTTTCTTGGCTTGCGAGGCAAAGAAGGTATAACGGTTCCTGGCCTGCGACTCTCCCGCAAAGGCCGTAAGCAGATTCCTTTCCGTACGGGTACCCTTGAGACTTTTCATTTTCCCCCTCCTTGTTTAAATTTTTTATAATTTTAGAAAAACTTTAAATTATGTCAAGCCCCCTTCCGGTTGTCCCGGCTGTTCTTCTCAGGTATAAGGTTTAAGACATGGAACCCTTCGTGTCCATAGTCATTCCGGCCTACAACGAGGAGGAATCCCTGCCCCCTCTTCTGGAGAAACTCGACGGCGTGTTACGCCAGCTTAAACGTCCGGCCGAGGTGATCGTGGTGGACGACGGTTCCCGGGATCGCACCCCGGAGATCCTCCGGGAGGCCACCAGGCGTTATCCCTGGCTCAGGGCCTTCATCCTTCGAAAGAATTTCGGCCAGAGCGCGGCCCTTACCTGCGGCATCGAACAGGCCCGGGGCCGGGTGATCGTGACCCTGGATGCCGACCTCCAGAACGACCCGGAAGACATTCCCCGACTTCTGGAAAAGATCGAGGAAGGCTACGACGTGGTCTCAGGCTGGCGCAAGGATCGCAAGGATCCTTTCCTCTCCCGCAAATTACCCTCGAAGATTGCCAACTGGCTCATCGGAAAAATCACCGGAGTGAAAATCCACGATTACGGCTGCACCCTCAAGGCTTATCGCCGGGAAGTCATCCAGGGCATCCCTATTTACGGAGAACTCCATCGTTTCATTCCGGTGCTCACCGATTTCCGCGGGGCGCGCATCACCGAAATCCCCGTAAGACATCATCCCCGACGTTTTGGAAAAAGTAAATACGGAATATCGAGGACTTATCGTGTACTCCTCGATCTATTTCTCATGTTTTTCTTCCAGCGTTTCGCCACCCGGCCATTGCATTTTTTCGGACTGGTGGGCCTGACGCTCTCCCTTACGGGTTTCCTGATCGAAGCCTACCTTTCGATGCTTAAACTGGTTTATCATCAGTCCATCGGACAGCGGCCACTCCTCCTCCTAGGGGCCCTTCTCATTATCACCGGAGTAAATCTTCTGGGGACCGGGCTTCTGGCCGAGCTTCTCGTGCGCACCTACTATGAGGGAAGCGGACGCAAAATCTATAGCATTCGGGAGAGTCTTCCTTGAAAAAGACCCTGGGGTTCATCCTGAGAGCCTTCGTAAGCCTCGGGCTTCTGGTCTATCTCCTTCGCCGGACCGACCTTGTGGCCCTAAGAGAAGCCTTCCTGAACTATTCCCCTGGCTGGTGGCTGGCCGGCCTTGCGATCTACGCGGCCTTCCAGGCCCTGAGCGTCCGTCGATGGCAATATATCTGCCACCGGCTGGGATTCCACCAGACCTATCCCTATTTTGCCCGGCTCTATCTCATCAACATGTACTTCAACACCCTGCTTCCGGGCCTCATGGGAGGCGACGTCATCCGGGGCTACTATCTCGTAAGGGACGGCTTCGGCCTTAAGGCCAGCTCCCTGAGTGTGGCTGTCGACCGGGGAGCGGGTCTCCTGGGACTATGCTTTATCCTGGCGCTGGCCTTACCCCTCTGGGGCAACTTCCTGCCCCGGGAGGTCTATTCCGTGGTCTGGCTCTGGGCCCTGAGCGTGGTGGTCGGCGGGCTGGCCCTCTCCCTCTGGGCCACCTGGCGACGGGAAAAACTCCTGGCCCCGTTGCAATGGCCCTCCTTTCCCGGACTTTTTCTTTACGGGCTCGGGGTCCAGATTCTCTACACCCTGCAGTTCATAGTTATGGCCAGAGGTCTTGGTCTGGGACTCGCGACGACGGACTTTTTCGTGATCGTTCCCGTGACGGGTTTTCTGGCCTCCCTGCCCGTAAGTCTCGGCGGACTGGGAGTGCGCGAGACCTCCCTGGTGTATTTTCTGGGGCTTAAGGGTTTGCCCCAGGAAAAAGGGCTTCTTCTGGGACTTCTGGTCTATTCCACGGTCTTGGTGGGGGCCCTTCCGGGGGCCGCTCTCTATCTTCGCGGGGTACGGGGTGTTAGAAATTAAATTCCTCCTTAAGACCTTCGTGGCCATTTTTGTGATCGTGGATCCGGTGGGAGGGATCCCCCTCTTTCTGAGTCTCACGGCCGAAGAAACCGAAACCGAAAGAAGGAAAACGGCCCTTAAAGCCGCCCTGGCCGCCTTCGCGGTTCTTGCGATCTTCACCCTCTTCGGCGAAAGAATCCTGGCCTTCTTCCAGATCTCCATGGGGTCCTTTCGGGTCGCGGGCGGGGCTCTACTCTTCCTGATCGCCCTGGAGATGCTTCAGGCCAAACCCCGGAGCACCAAGAGCACCCCTCCCGAGGAGGCCGAAAGTCGAACCCGGGAGGACGTGGCCCTGGTTCCCCTGGGGGTGCCCATCCTGGCCGGTCCCGGAGCCATCACCACCGTGATCGTTCTTTCCGGGGGCGAACCCTGGCAAGTAAAGCTCACCGTGCTCATCGCCTCGGCCCTGACCTTTTCCCTCACCGTGCTCATTTTCTCCCAGGCCTCCCGCGTCTCCCGCGTGCTGGGTCAAACCGGGGCCAATCTCCTGGTGCGGATCATGGGGTTACTTCTCTCTGTCATTGCGGTGGAATATATGGTAGAAGGGTTAAAAGAGGTTTTTCCTGTCCTGGGAGGGGTGTCATGAAAATCGGTCTCGTTTATCATAACCTTTTCCTCAACCACCGACCCGGAGACTATCATCCGGAAAGGCCGGAAAGGCTCCTTAAGATCCGGGAGAGGCTCGCCGCGGAGGACCTGGCTCCGCTGGTGGAGTATCTCGAACCGCGTAAAGCTACCAGGGAAGAAATCCTCTGGAACCACAGCCAGGCCCATTACGAACGGGTGGCCGCTACGGCCGGCAAACCCTCGGTTCAGCTCGATCCGGACACCGCCACCTCGGAGGATTCCTTCGAGGCCGCGCTCTACGCCGTGGGGGCCCAGTTTACGGCCCTGGATGAACTTTTTCGGGAAAACTACCGCTCGATCTTCTGCCTGGTGCGCCCTCCGGGACACCATGCCGAATACGACCGGGCCATGGGGTTCTGCCTCTTCAACAACGTGGCCCTGGCTGCCCATTACGCCCTCAAGGTCCTCAAATTCTCGCGTATCCTCATCGTGGACTGGGATCTTCATCACGGAAACGGCACCCAGCGTTCCTTCTACCAGCACCCGGAGGTCCTCTACTTTTCCACCCATCAGTTCCCCTACTATCCCGGCACGGGACGCCTGGAAGAGGTGGGGCACGGGGAAGGTCAGGGTTATACGGTAAACGTGCCGCTTCCGGCCGGTCTGGGGGATGCGGAGTACCTCCTGATTTTTAAGGAAATCCTACAACCCATCGCCTTGGAGTACGGCCCGGAAGTCATCCTGGTCTCGGCCGGTTTTGACCCTCACCGGGATGACCCCCTGGGGGGGATGCGTCTTTCGGCCGAGGGCTTCGGAGCCCTGGCCGGTGTGCTGAAAGAAATCGCCGAAAAGACCTGCGAGGGGCGCCTGCTCCTGACCCTGGAGGGGGGGTACAGTCTGAACGGGCTTTCGGAAAGCGTGGCGGAAGTCATAAAGGTCCTGGCCGGGGTCAAAACCCCCGGAATAAAAGCCGAGCCTCACCCGGGGGCCGTCGAACTCGTTCGCGAGGCCCGCAAGTTTTTCTCCCGCTACTGGAAGCTCTGAGATGGCTCCCAAGGCCTTCTCTCCTTGGGACCTCTTGCTCTTTGCCCTCCCCTTGAGCTTCATCGTCTTTTTCCGCGAAAGGTGGTTCGGCGGGGGGAGGACGGTTCTTTACGCTTTCCTGCGCATGTCCCTGCAGTTGACCCTTCTGGGCTACCTTCTGGTTTACGTCTTCGAGGCCGAAAGTCCCTATCCGGTAGCGGGAGCGCTTTTCGTGATGCTCTCGGCTTCGGCCTGGATAGCCCTGAGTCCCCTGAAGAAACGGGGGCTTCCTCTCTTCGCCACGGCCTTAAAAAGCATCCTTCTCGGGGCCGGAAGCAGTCTCTCGCTGGCCGTCTTTGGTGTGCTCTCTTTGTCGCCCTGGTGGTATCCCCGCTACCTTCTGCCTCTGGCCGGCATGACCTTTTCGGCCGCTCTCAACGGGGTAAGTCTTTCGGCGGAAAGGTTCTTTGCGGCCAGGAACCTCGGAGCCGCTCCCCATGAGGCCCGCAACCAGGCCTACCGCACGGCCCTCATCCCCTACCTCAACAACCTCTTTTCTGCCGGGCTGGTCTCTATTCCGGGGATGATGACCGGCCAGATCCTGGCCGGGGTCTCACCGCTGCTGGCCGTGAAATACCAGATCCTCATCATGGCCCTGATCTTCTCCTCAGCCGGACTTTCGGCTTTATTTTTCCTTCTTTTTGTAGTAAAAGAGCACCTCAAAAAGGAAGGAGAACGGTCATGATCTCTGCACAGGTCAGGGGCTATTTAGAGAGGGCTTCCTGGATCAGGAAGATGTTTGAAGAGGGGGCCAGGCTCAAGGCCCAGTACGGAGCGGACCGGGTCTGCGATTTCAGTCTGGGCAACCCCGATGTGCCGCCTCCTCCGGAGGTAGCCGAGGCCCTGCGGGAAATACTGCGCGAGGATCGCCCGGAATTTCACGCTTACATGCCGAATGCCGGGTTTCCGTTCGCCCGGGAGGCCATGGCCGAAAAGGTCAGCCGGGAACAGGGCCTCAGGGTCTCCGCGGAGGAGGTGGTGCTTACCTGCGGGGCCGCCGGAGGACTCAACATCATCTTCAAGGCCCTGCTCGATCCCGGAGACGAGGTGGTCTTCCCCTCGCCTTTTTTTGTGGAATACGGATTTTACGTGGAAAATCACGGGGGAGTGCCCCGGCCCGTGCCCACCCGGGAGGATTTCTCCCTTGATCTCGAAGCCCTGGAAAAAGCCCTTGGCCCCAAAACCAAGGCCGTGCTCCTAAATTCCCCCAACAATCCCACGGGAAGGCTTTATCCGGAGGAGGATATCGCCCGTCTTGCGGATCTCCTGCGGAAAAAGAGCCAGGCCCTGGGGCGGACACTTTATCTGGTCTCCGACGAACCCTATCGCAATCTGGTTTTCGATGGGTTGAAGGTTCCGTCCATCTTCAAACATTACGAGGCCAGTTTCGTGGTCTCAAGCTTTTCCAAGGAGCTGAGCCTTCCCGGAGAGCGGATCGGGTTCGTGGCCGTCCATCCGGAGATGCCCGAAAAAGGCGAGATCCTTTCGGCCCTGATCCTGGCCAATCGCATCCTGGGGTTCGTAAATGCGCCGGCCC
>JALWCD010000249.1 GCA_027036915.1 Thermodesulfatator sp.
GTATTCGATCTCCCACCCGGAACAGGCGATGAACCCCTAAGCATAGCACAACTAGTACCAGACCCCCGTGGAGCAATCATAGTAACAACCCCCTCAAGCCTAGCGGGAACAGTTGTTAGAAAAGCAGTAGAATTCTGCATCGAACTAGAACTACCAATAATAGGAATAGTAGAAAACATGTCCTACTTCAAATGCCCAGTATGTGGAACAAAACACCGCATCTTCGGTGAGGGAGCAGCAAAAGAAGTAGCAGAAACCTATAACCTAGAAATCCTAGCAGAAATACCAATACACCCTGATCTAAGCAAAGCCCTAGACACGGGAACACTACCCCAACTCATACTATACCAAGAAGACCATGAGGTAACACAAATAATAATAGAGCTAGCACGAAAAATAGCAGAGAAAACCAGGCAACAAGAAGAAGCCCAACCTTAACGGGAAGAAAAAGGGATGATGAACGACCTCGGAACAGAACACAATAATATGAAGACCCGTGTGAGGACTGACCCTAATCAATGAAGAGTCTAAGCCATGAGACCCTATAAGTGAACCAGATATTCCATGGGAGAAGACGATATATCTTAGCTGTTTAAACACCGCATAAGCCGTTAAAGAGAAAGAGAGTAAGCGAGATCGCATCTTAGAGACTTATTGGTATAATCTATTAGTTTTTGTAGATTAAACGAGTAGAAGACTTCTACTATATTGCTGAATACACTTGTGTTTAAAATAAACTCTATTATAGCAGTATCAAGTAATTATAGTCTTCTATAGAGTTGAAACTGTATCCATCGTATACGAGAGTTTAATAGGGGCGGAGAGAATAGGGGCCTAATACTATATTAAAAGGTTAGAATAGTTGATAGGTAAAATAATTGGAGTAATAATAGTATTAGGAATAGTAGCTGTAGGCGCAATAATGCTTCTACGCGGAGAATCGCCAACCGATTTCATAAAGGATATCATTAGCCCAAGTAGCGATAATATTTCATCGGCAAATACCAATAGCTTTATGTACGAGTACAATATAGCTATGGGAAGCCCAGTAAACAAGAACTATAGGTTCAATGTAGCAGTAAACATTGTGAATAGGAGTAACAACGAGATATGCTATGAGTACAAGATAACCAGTATAAGCCAAGGAGATCCAGACTTCATAAGAGGATTCATGGCAAGCTACCAAGAAGCATACGAGAACCAGCTAATATGCGTTAACACAAGCGTTGAAGAACCAAGCCCTAGAACCCACCTAGCAAGCCCAGAAACAACCTTTACGAAGACAGCATATAATAATGGTGCAACAGCAAAATACAGTTTCAAAAACGGAGTACTTAGAAGCCTAGAACTAGAATACAAGGTAGACACGGGTACAGCATCAAACGTACCAGTAAAACTAACAGTAAAACTAACAGCACCTTCCACTAAGACAAGCCAGGCAACACAGCCAACCACACAAACCAACAACACAGTAAAGCTAAGCTCAGAGAACGTTAAAACACTAATATACAAGTACACATGGGAAACAACAATACCAAACACAACAAGCAACCAGCAAACCCAGCAAGTATTAGAATACAATGTAAGAGTAGACATAGTAAACAGAAGCAACGAGCAAGCATGCCTCAAATACACTATAACAAACATAACAAAAGGAAACCA
>JALWCD010000250.1 GCA_027036915.1 Thermodesulfatator sp.
TTTTTCCGCTATCCCCATCGCGACCTCTCGGCCCTGGAGGATCTTTTGCGGAAACACCGCAGCCGCGGGCGCCGGGCGATCATTCTCACGGAATCCATCTTCAGCATGGACGGAGATTTTCCGGATCTTGCGGCCCTGGTGGAGCTGAAACGGCGGTACGAGGCCCTGCTGGTGGTGGACGAGGCCCACGCCGTGGGGGTCTTTGGGGAGAGGGGGCTGGGATTGGCCGAGGAAATGGGCCTCCTTTCCGAGGTGGACGTTCTTATCGGGACCTTCGGGAAAGCCCTGGGAAGTTACGGGGCCTTCGTGGTGGCCGAGGAGGTGGTGAAGTCCTATCTGGTCAATCGGGCCCGCTCATTCATCTTCACCACCGCCCTGCCTCCGGTGGTGGTGGCGGCTTCCCTGGTGGGTCTTAAGGAGGCCACGGCCTCCGTGAGCCGACGGACAAAGGTCCGGACCCTGGCGCGGACCCTGCGCCAGGCTCTGGGGCAGGCCTCCGGGGGACTGGCGGATGAGGTTCCCATTGTGCCCGTAATCGTGGGGGAAGAGCGGAAGGCCCTGGCCCTTTCCGAAAGGCTGCAGGCGGCCGGTTTCTTGGCCCCGGCCATAAGACCCCCTACGGTACCCGAGGGCACCGCCCGCCTGCGACTTTCCCTTTCGGCCGGCATGGAATGGGAAGACCTGAAACCTCTGGTGGAGATCCTGCAAGCGTCATGCGTCTGAGACTCCTGGGAGACCCGAAAGCCTCTGACCTTCTGATTTTTTTCGCCGGCTGGGCCATGGACGAAAGACCTTTCCTCCCTCTGTGCCCCCGGGGAATGAGAGTGGCCGTCCTCTTTGACTATCGGGATCTCACCCTTCCGGAGCTTCCCCCGGCTCGCGGACGGACGCTGGTCCTGGCCTGGTCCCTAGGAGTTTACGCGGCTCTTTATCACCTTGAACGTCTTCCCGCCCGGATGGTCTTCCTGGCCGGGACCGGAGCCTTCAGGGACCGCCTTTACGGTATAGACCCCCGGGTGCTGGATCTGACCCTCGCGGCCTTGAAGGAGAAAGGGACTCCAGTGCTGGAACGCTTCTACCGGCGCATGTTCGTTCGGGAGGATGCTTACCGGAGGTTTTTGAAACACGCTCCGCAAAGGGCTCTCGCGGAGGTGATCCAAGAACTTGAGGTCGCCGGAGGCCTTCCGGCCCTTTTTCCGGAAATCCCCGCCGGCGCGCGGATCCTGATCCCCGAAAAGGACGCCGTCATCCCCCCCCCGGCGCAGGAGCGCTTCTGGAAACAGACCGGGGGGGCCTTTGAGCTTTTTTCCGAAGGGCATTTTCCCTTCTACGCCCGTCAAGATCTTCTGGCCTGGTTCCACCATGTCCCGTGAACTCCTGGTCCGTCGCTTTCGTCGGGCCCTTAAGACCTACGACGAGAAGGCCCGGGTGCAGCGCAGGCTGGCCGAAAAGCTCCTTTCGGCGGTGCTCGGGGTCCGCCGAAGGTGGCCCAGGATTCTCGAAGTCGGATGCGGAACAGGTTTCTTTACCGCCCTGGCCTCCCGAAGTCTGGGGTATGAAAGGTATCTGGCCTGCGATCTGGTTCCGGAATTTTCCTCTTTTGTGGTTCCTCTGGGGGTGAACTTCGTGGTGGCCGATGGTGAAAGTCCTTCCTGGGCGAAGGGGCTTTTCGATCTGGTGGTGGCTAACGCCGTGCTGCAATGGTTCCACCGGCCGAAAGAGGCCCTCTCCGCCCTGGCCGAAAAGGTGGCCCCAGGGGGGCTTCTGGCCTTCTCCTCCTTCGGCCCGGAGACCATGCGGGAGTTGCCCCGCAGGGAGCTCCCCCCGGGACTCCTCCCCCTGGAGGCTCTCCTGGCGATGAGGCCGGAAGGGTTTCGGGTCCTGAGGGCCGAAAGGGCCCTTGAGGTACTCTATTTTGAATCCCCGCTTTTGATGTTAAAACATGTGCGGGAGACCGGGGCCCTGGGCTGGCTTCGGCCGAAGGGTTCCCCGGGAGAAATTCGACGGTGGATCAGGAGCTACGAGAAAAACAGGACGGCCCGGGGTTATCCCTTGACCTTTGAGACCATTTGTATGCTATGGCAGAGGGACGCCTGATCTTCGTCACCGGGACGGATACCGGCGTGGGTAAGAGTTACGCCACGGGTCTCATGGCCCGGGCCTATCTCGAACTCGGGGTGAAGGTCATCACGGCCAAACCGGTTCAGACCGGCACCCGCGAACCGGAAGACCTCCTGCTTCACCGACGCCTGATGGGGCTTCCCCCGGATCCCCCGGAGCTTCTCGATCTCACCTGTCCCTATATCTTCGAATACCCCGCGGCTCCGGCCACGGCGGCCGAAAGGGAGGGGCGGGTCATCGACCTCGCTCGCATCCTCTCGGCCCTGCGGGAGCTTACCCGCCGCTACGAGATCGTCCTGGTGGAGGGAGCCGGTGGCCTTTTCGTGCCCTTTACCCCGGAGTACACCCTGCTTGACCTCATGAACCTTGTCCTGGCCCCGGTGGTGGTGGTCTCAGCCGCCCGCCTGGGGACCATCAACCACACCGTGCTTACCCTGGAAGCCCTTAAGGCGAGAAGCCTTTACGTGGCGGCTCTGATCTATAACCACTATTTCGCTTCCGACGAATGGCTGGCCCGAAAGAGCCTGGAAGACATTCAGAGGCTGGCCGGGCCGCAGGCGGTCTTCCATCTGAAAGACCTTTCCCGGGGGCCGGACGGGCTTTCGGAACTCAAGGCCTTTCTCAAGGCCACCGTGGGTCTCAGGCCTTAAGCCCCGAGGTGTAGCCCAGATCCTCGATCATCCGGCGATCGTCGGAGAGTTTCCTGCCCCGGGTGGTGAGATAGTTTCCCACCATGAGGGCGCTGGCCGGAAAAAGGCTCAGGGCCTGGAGATCGCGCAGATTGTACTCCCGTCCTCCGCAGACCCGGATCTCGGCCGCGGGTAGACTGAGCCGGAGAACCGTCAGGATGGCCAGGCACTTAAGGGGGGTGAGATAACGGGCTTTTTCCAGAGGGGTGCCCGGGATGGGCTGGAGGAAGTTTACCGGCACGGAGTCCACGGCGAGCCCGGCCAGGGTTTCGGCCAGGGAGAGGATCTCCTCCGGGCCTTCGCCCAGCCCGAAAATCCCCCCGCAGCAGAGCTCAAGCCCCACCCTTTTGACCCGCCGGGCAGTCTCCAGCCGATCCCGCCAGGACTGGGTGGTGCAGATCCGGGGGTAAAAACTCTCCGCGGTTTCCAGGTTGTGGTGATAGCGGCTGAGGCCGGCCTCCCTGAGGCTCAGAAGTTCCTCTTCCTCAAGTTGCCCCAGCGAAGCGCAGAGTTTGAGTTCAGGAAACTCCCGCCGACACCGGTAAAGGACCTCGCACAGGCGATCGATTTCCCGGGGGGTAAGACGTATGCCACTCACCACGAAGCTGAAGCGATCCACCCCGGCCCGGGCCGCGGCCTCCGCGGCGGCCAGCAAATCGTCTTCAGGAAGAAGCGGATATTCCGGAGCGCCGGTGCGGTAATGAACCGACTGAGCGCAGAACTTACAGTCCGAGGGACAGCGCCCGCTCTTGGCGTTCACGATGGCACAGGTCTCGACCCGTTTCCCGAAACGGGCCTCCCGCCTGCGGCGAGCCTCCTCCAGATAGGGCCAGAGATCCCGCGCCCCGGAAAGGATCTCTTTGAAGTAGGTTTCCAGGCCCGAGCCCCTTATTTCGGCTTGACCCCCAGTTCCCTTTCCTTTTCGGCCACCAGAAGCCTGGTCTTCACGATGGTATCCGGGGTGAGACTCATGGAATCGATCCCGCACTCCACGAGAAACTCGGCAAAGTCCGGAAAGTCGCTCGGAGCCTGCCCGCAGATGCCGATCTTCCGGCCCCGTTCCTTGGCCGTGCGGATCACCTGCCGAATGAGTCGTTTTACGGCCTCGTTGCGCTCGTCATAGATGTGGGCCACCAGTTCGGAGTCCCGATCGAGCCCCAGGGTGAGCTGGGTGAGGTCGTTTGAACCGATGGAAAAACCGTCGAAGATGTCCGCAAATTGATCCGCGAGCACCACGTTGCTCGGAATTTCGCACATGACGTAGATCTCAAGTCCGTTTTCGCCCTGCTTGAGGCCGTATTTTTCCATGATCGCAATCACCCGTTTGCCTTCCTCCGGGGTGCGACAGAAGGGGATCATGACCTTGACATTGGTAAGGCCCATTTCATCCCGTACCCTCTTCAGGGCCTTGCACTCCAGGGCGAAGGCCGGCTCGTACTTGGGATCGTAGTAACGCGAGGCCCCTCGCCAGCCGATCATGGGATTGTGTTCCACGGGTTCGTAGAGATACCCTCCGATGAGGTTGGCATATTCGTTACTCTTGAAGTCCGAGAGCCGCACGATGACGTCGTTGGGATAGAAGGCCGCCGCGATGGTGCCCACGCCCTGGGCCAGTTTGTCCACGAAAAATTCGGCTTTGTCTTCATAACTTGCGGTGCGCCGTTCGATCTCCCGCACCAGGGCCCGGATCTTCCGATCCTTTTCGGCCCGCTTTTTGAGTTCCTCGAAATTGAGGAGGGCCAGGGGATGGATGCCTATGTGGGAGCCGATGATGAATTCCAGCCGGGCCAGGCCCACCCCGTCGTTCGGAATCTGGCCCTGGGCAAAGGCCTGCTCCGGAATGCCCACGTTCATCATGATCCTGGTACGGGTGCGGGGGAGTTTATCGAGATCGATGCGTTCGACCTCGTAAGGCACCAGCCCTTCCAGCAGGCGACCTTCCTCTCCCTGGGAGCAGTCCACGGTAACCTCCTGGCCGGTCTCCACCACCTCGGTGGCGTTTCCGGTACCCACGATGCAGGGAATCCCCAGTTCTCGGGAAATGATGGCCGCGTGGCAGGTCCGCCCCCCGCGGTTGGTCACGATGGCGCTGGCCACCTTCATGATGGGTTCCCAGTCGGGGTCGGTCATATCCGTGATGAGGACCTCTCCGGGCTTAAATTCATGGATCTTTGAGACGTCCAGGATTACCCGGGCTTTTCCCTGGCCGATCTTACTGCCCACGGCCTTGCCCACAGCCAGCACCCGGCCTTCGCCCTTGAGTTTGTAGGTTTCGTAAAACCTTTCCTTTTTGGCTCCATGCACCGTTTCCGGCCGGGCCTGGACGATGAAAAGTTCCCCCGTGCCCACGGTCTTTCCGTCTCCGTCCTTGGCCCATTCGATGTCCATGGGGCGGCCGTAGTGTTCCTCAATGAGAATGGCCCATTCGGCCAGTTTGAGGATCTCGTCGTCGGAGAGAACGAAGCTTTCTCTTTCCCGGCGGGTGGTCTTGACGTCTTTTACCGGATGCTCGGGATCCCGGCTGTAAACCATCTTGATCTCTTTGGAGCCGAGCTTCTTGGACACGATGGACCGGTAACCCTTTTTGAGGGTGGGCTTGAAGACGTAGAACTCGTCGGGATTGACCTTTCCCTGGACCACGTTTTCTCCCAGACCCCAGGAACCGGTGATGTAGACCACATCCCGGAAACCGCTCTCGGTGTCCAGGGTAAACATTACTCCGGAGCAGGCCTTGTCACTCCGGACCATCTTCTGGATGGCCACCGAGAGGTAAACGTTGAAATGGTCGAAGCCTTTGTCTTCCCGATAGGAGATGGCCCGATCGGTAAAAAGGGAGGCGAAACATTTCTTGACGTGTTCGATAACTTTTTCCGCCCCCCGCACATTGAGATAGGTTTCCTGCTGGCCGCCCAAGGACGCGTCCGGAAGGTCCTCCCCGGTGGCCGCGGAGAGCACG
>JALWCD010000251.1:0-1274 GCA_027036915.1 Thermodesulfatator sp.
CTGTTATCACTACCACGGTTTTTAGCCCTGCTTCAACGGCTTCCATGAAGGCATCCGCTGCGAAGGGGGCGGGCACGAATATTATGCTAGCGTCGGCACCTGTCTGTTTTACTGCCTTTTCCACAGTATTGTAAACCGGGACACCATGCACACTCTGACCCTCCTTGCCCGGGGTTACACCAGCTACTATACGGGTGCCGTACTTCAGCATCCTTTCAGTATGGAAGCGCCCCTGGCTACCGGTTATGCCCTGTACAATAACCTTGGTGTTACGATCTACTATTATCGCCATCAGGCCTCACCTCCCTCCTCTATTTTACGGGCTAGTTCAACAGCCATCCGCGCTCCCTCCTCCATTGTCTTGGCTATGTGCAACTTTATGCCCGTCTCACGTATGAAGTCTTCAAGTATCTTACGGCCCTCCTCCTCGTTGGTGCCCGCGAGCCTAATGACTATTGGTACCCCAATCTCCATCTCGGAGAGGGCCTTGACTATACCCCTTGCCACCTCGTCGCACCGGGTTATTCCCCCGAATATGTTGATGAATATCACTTTGACGTTCTTGTCCATCAGTATTGTCTCTATGGCTTTTTTCACTACCTCGCTGCTCGCTCCGCCTCCCACGTCGAGGAAGTTGGCCGGCTTACCTCCCATTATATATATGAGGTCCATGGTGGCCATGGACATGCCCGCACCATTTGCTATCACTCCTATGTTTCCGTCCAGCTTGACATAGTTCAGTCCTCTCTCGACTGCTATTCTCTCTAGCTGGTCCTCCTCGGTGTAGTCCCTGAGCTGTTCCAGGTCCCTGTGGCGGAAGAGGGCGTTGTCGTCTATGTTAAGACGGGCGTCTGCTGCAACTATTTTTCCGTCTCCTGTCACGACTAGGGGGTTTATCTCAGTCAACTCTGCCTCATAGGTGGTTAGTATTTCATACAGTTTCTTTGCTATTCTGAAAACCTCTTTGAAGTACTCACTGGGCATGCTCGCCTTGTAGAGGGCGTTTCTCACTTGGAAATCCCATAGCCCATAGACGGGGTCTATGGTTGTCTTGGAAATCTTGTCAGGGTGTTTCGCCGCTATCTCTTCTATCTCCATCCCCCCAACACTGCTCACAATGAGCGTGAAGCCCTTCTTAGCACGGTCAAGCACATAGCCCACGTACATCTCACGGGCTATGTCAAGCTGTTCCTCCACGTAGATCTTCTTAACAACATGGCCTTTAAAGACCCGTCCGAACAGCTCCTCAGCCACCCTGCGGGCCTCCTCGGGAG
>JALWCD010000251.1:1284-1640 GCA_027036915.1 Thermodesulfatator sp.
GACCACTCTGCCGCCAAGCTCGCGGGCGGCTTGCTCTACTTCCTCGGGAGTCGTGGCCAGCTTCCCTCTGGGTATAGGTATCCCGTGTTTGGCGAAGAACTGCTTAGCTTGGTACTCATGCAGTTTCAAGCCCGACACCGGGTCTAGTATATTGGCTTTGGAATGTTAATATTGTTAGTTTTCCCCAGAGTGCCCCTCTTTCCAAACCCGTGTACGGTGCCATCTTATTATGTCATCCAGAGGAATGGACACGGGGCAGACCTGGCTACAGCGGCCGCAGAGGAGGCAGTAGAAGGAAAGCTCGCTAGCGAGGTCGGGGTCATGCACGATTGAGGTCCAGTTGAGCCCCATGGGCC
>JALWCD010000252.1 GCA_027036915.1 Thermodesulfatator sp.
GGCTAAAACTGAAACAGCTCTTCTACGAGGAACAATTTCTCTCCTGTGCAAGGCTCAAGGCCCTGAAGAAGGCCCTCCGAAAGGTCAGGCTTTCCGGGGTCTCGGGTCTGGTGGAAAGATTCCGGGAGACCAAAAGTCCGGAGGAAATAAATCTCCTGCGGGAGGCCGAGGCCCGGGCCCGGGAGATCCTGGACCTCCTTGAGCGGGAGATCCGCCCCGGGCTTACCGAAAAAGAGATCGCCTGGCGCATACTGGAGCTCTGCCATCGCCTGGGAGAAGGCCCATCTTTTCCGCCCATCGTGGCCAGCGGTCCGAACGCCGCCCGGCCTCACGCCGACCCCACCGACCGCACCCTCCGGAAAGACGAGGTCGTGATCGTGGATCTGGGGGTGCGTTATGGGGGCTATTGTTCGGATCTCACCCGCACCTTTTTCCTGGGGGAGGTCCCGGAGACCCTTCGGGAAGCGCATCATCTGGTCAGGGAGGCCCGGGCCAGGGCCCGAGCGCATCTCGTTCCCGGCCGCCCCATCCGGGAAGCCGACCGGGCGGTGAGGAGATTCTTCAGGGAAAAAGGCGTGCTGGCCCACTACCTCCACGCCCTGGGGCACGGGGTGGGACTTGAGGTTCACGAGGCCCCTTCGGTCTCCTATCGCAGTCGGCGCAAGTTTCGTCCGGGGCAGGTGGTAACCCTGGAGCCCGGCCTTTATTTTCCGGGGCTGGGCGGGGTGCGCGAGGAGGAAATGGTCTATCTCACGAACCCCTGAGGGCTTCCACCACCTCCAGGGGAGGCCGGATCTCTAGGCCCAGACAGGCCGCAATCTCCTCGAAGTTCTCCAGCACGCTTTCGGCCAGGGCCGCCACCGTCTCCGGGGAAAGTCCCAGAAGGGGGGCCTCTTCGCGGATTTCCCGGAGGCGTTCGGGATGGCTCACCGAGGGAAGCCTGGAGGCCAGGGCCACCGCGGAAATAGGACTTTCCAGAAATCCCAGCTCCGCGATTTCGGAGAGCGGCCGGGTATGAAGCCCCACACAGCAGACCAGAACATCCGGAAGCTTCCAGTTCCGGAGGACCCAGGCCCCGGCCTGGGCGTGATCCCAGGAAAGGATCTCCCTTTCTATCTCATGGAGGGGGCGCTCGCGATGGGCCTGCCAGGTCTCGTAAACCTTCCGGTAAGCTTGATACCAGTCGGTAAGGAGCACCGGCAGGGCCACATCCTCGAGCAGGGCCCCGGCAAAGGCCTCCTCGGGCTCAAACCCCTTCCTCCGGGCCACCTCCCGGGCAAAGAGGGCCCGAAAAAGGGAATCCTCCCAGAAAATGTTCAGCTCAAAACCCTCGATTTCCGGGTCCTTCAGGGTACGGACCACCCCGTAGGACAGGACCAGAGTCTCGATCTCCTTCAGGCCCAGAAGGGTGGTGGCCTCCCGGATCTTGCTGACCTTCCGGGACAACCCGAAGTAGGCGGAATTGACCAGCTTGAGGACCTGGGTGGCCAGAGCGGGATCCTTTTCGATCAGAGGGGCCAGATCCGCCGGCGTGGTCTCAGGCTGCGCGATGCGATCCAGGATCTGAAGCACTATCTGAGGCAGGGGCGGGGGAGAGAAGTCCTTAAAGATACGTTCGAAGTCCCCGGTAAG
>JALWCD010000253.1 GCA_027036915.1 Thermodesulfatator sp.
AGACACCAGTTTCTCGACCACCTCCTCGGTCTCCCCGGTGAGAATCTCCCTCTCCTTCTCATAGGAGGGGGTAAAGACCGAAAGCACCTGGGTGGGAGAACCGGAAAGTCCGGTTCTCTCCGGTTCGCAGGCCAGATCGCTGGCTGAAAGGACCCGCGGTTCAAGAGCCCGAACCGCAAGCAACCTCTTGAGCGAGGGGGGACGTGGTTCATTGACCTCGGGTTCCACGGTAATTACCGCCGGGCTCTGGAACTCCACCTCCTCTTCAAACCCCTCAAAGACCCTCACCGCCACCCATAGCCCCTCTTCGGGCCATAGAGCCTTCACCTGGGTCAGACTCGGACGTTTCAACCAGGCCGCGGTCTCGGGCCCCACCTGGGCCGTCTCCCCATCGATGGAGGCCTTTCCCATGAGGACCAGATCGTAGGGTTCGAGTTTCCGGATAGCCCGCGAAAGGACATAGCTGGTGGCCAGGGTGTCCGAGCCGGCAAAGGCCCGGTCCGAAAGGAGAACCATTTCGTCGGCTCCCAAAGCATAAGCCTCTTTGAGGAGATCCGCAGCGTTAGGTGGCCCCATCATAAGGGCCGTTACTTTTCCTCCATAACGTTCTTTGAGATCCACCGCCATCTCTAAGGCGTAAAGATCCGGGGGATTGATGACGAGTTCTGCGGATTCCCGCTTCAGGGTATGGGTCTCCGGATCCACCCGCACCGTCCCGGGCTTGGGCACCGGCTTAAGACACACGATCAGATGCATAAGGCCTCCTTGACGAGGGCGTAAATTTCGCGAGCCCAGGAAAGGGCCTCTGCTCGCTTGAGATAATCCCTAAGCAGGGCCTCTTTCAAGCCTTAAGCCTCCAATAGGTTTGACCGTGCCAGGAAAGTCTTTGAATTTTTCCCCTTCCCAGGGCCTCAAGAAGCTTCTTCAGCCAGCCCTCAAGAAGGCCCCGGGGATCGTAGAGAATCCTTCCGGCCTCAAGCAGGGCCAGCCCCAAAGGCCAGGCCTTCTCTAGATCTTCAGGAGTCAGTACCTGAGGAGAAAAAAAGAACCCATATTTATCCTCCAGTCTATCCCCGAGAAACCTCTCAAATTCTTCTATTCTCTTCCGAAAAGGTTTTTTGGTCTTCACCAGAAGAAGGAGATCAATATCCGAAAACACTCCCAGATCACCCTTTACCACGGACCCGAAAAGGGCCGCTCCCAAAAGGCGCTCTCCATAAAAATTCCGCAGATCTCCTACCAGATCTTTTTCAAGATGTTCCAGGACCTTCCGGGAGAGGAGATTGGGGCGCATCATGATTCCCGATAATACTTGAGAAGTTCCCGGGAGATCACCTCCCGCTGGATCTCGTTGGTCCCCTCGTAGATCTGGAGACACTTGGCGTCCCGCATGAGTTTCTCTGCCCCATAGTCCCGCATATAACCATAGCCTCCCATCATCTGGACCGCCCGTTCGGAAACCCACATGGCGGTATCGGTGGCGAAGGCCTTGGCCATGGCCGAGGGGCCGGAAATGTCCCTGGCCCCGGAGTCAATGAAACGCGCGGTCTGGTAGACTAAGGCCCGGGCGGCCTCGATCCGCATGGCCATCTCGGCAAAGGTGTGGCTTACGGCCTGGAAGTTGTAAAC
>JALWCD010000254.1:0-2710 GCA_027036915.1 Thermodesulfatator sp.
TTCCAGTTGACCGGAGCCCTGCTCTCGACCGCCTTTTCCGTCTGAACCTGTCGCTTCTCAAGTTCCTCAATGCGTTTGAGGAGCATCTGCACCTCGGCCTTTAGAGCTTCTATCTCCTCTTCCTTGGTCATAGCCTGACCCTTTCCGGGCCACCCTGCGCCTAAAAAGATCAAACTCACAAACATCACCAGCCACCTTTTAAACTTCATACCCACACCTCCCTTAAATATTATTTAAGTTAAAATTAAATTTTATTTTAAATTCAAGTCCCAAATTCTCTCAAAGTAGTAGGACTGAAACTGTTTCAACCATTCCGGGAGATAATCTCCCCGGTAAACCACCCGAACCCGGTCTTCCGAAAAGCCCTGTTTTTTCAGAAAATTCCGAACCTTTTCCCGAAGTTCGGAAATATGGGGGGCGGAAATAGTCCGCCCCCCATATTCCAGGGACCACCGTTCTCCATCGAACTTAAGTTCCAGGTTCAACATCAGTGAGCCCCTCCCGTGGCTACCGGCGGCATCATGCCGTGATGGAAGATCCAGGCAATGAGAAGAGCCAGAGGAGTAATGATAAAGAAGATCACCAGTCCATAAGCCAGAGCGATCTTACCCAGACCTTCCTTTTTGAGTTCTCCGAAGTCCGTAACGATTCCAATACTCGTGAAGGTCAGCATAAAGAAAAGATGCCGCAGGGCCCCTTCCACCGGTTTCACTCCGAACTTGAGATCCTTGTAGGAAAGGATGTCCGTGAAGCCCAGGAACATGACGATGAGCATGGCGAAGAAATATCCCAGGACAAACTTGGGGAAACGGAACCAGATTTCTATCTTGGGAACCTTTTCCCCGGCCTTGCGTTCGAAGTAGGCCACCCAGATCACCGCCAGAATAAAGGCCCAGAGCCCGATGAACATGTCGATCCAGATCTTGGTCATGATGGCCGAAAGGGTTATCCACCCCTCCTCCCATTTCACGCCCATTTCCAGCTCGGCGGCCGAACGCATGAGCTCATCAAGGATGGCTCCCGCGGCCGCATCCGCACCATCGGTCTTGATGGCCAAGCCCAGACTGGCCCCGGCGGAAAGGGGCTCATGGAGCCAGAACTTGGTCAAAACAGGAGGATAAAGAATGAGCTGGATGGCCGCGTACACCACGATCACCGAACTTAAAAGGACCGGGATAATAGGCCTGGCCCGAACCGCCGCCCCGGTGGCGATGGCCGCCGAGACCCCGCAGATGGAAACTCCAGAGGCGAAACAGGCCGCCCATTCCCTGGAATAACCAAACCCTTTTCGGAGAACCAGATAGGCCAGCGGCCAGAAAAGGAGATACCCCGCCACCGTGGCACACACGCCGCTTATAATGAGATGGGCCGCGAAGTGGGCACTCTGCAGGGCTTTTAATCCCAGCTTGGCTCCCAGACAAACGATGGCGATCTTAATAAACCATTCCGGACGGGCCCCCTTCTTGATAAAGTCCCGGAAACCCTTGGGAAAGAAATTTCCAATGATTAAGCCCATGGCTAAAGCAATAATGTAGTAAGCCCCTCCCAGCTGCAGTCCGCTCTCAATGCCGTATTTGGCCCACTTGGTCTTGGGCGCGCTGATATAAGCGTTCTTTCCGATAATGTAGGCAATCACCGTAATCACAAAAACGATGGTCCAGGCCAGGATGTAATCCCGCACATTCCAGCGCATGATCCAGGCCGCAAAAGCCGTCACGCCGGTGAATATGAGGTAGGAAAGAATCAACGAGCCCCAGGGCCCCATAAGCCCCTTTTGAGCCGGGCCGAAGGAGTCCGAAAGCTTCACCCAGCCCTTGAAATGAACAATCCAACCCGTAAGAGGCCAGTGCGTAAAAGCCGCGATTATACCAAGAATTACAAAGAAAGCCCCTAACCAGAAGGCCCACCAGTCTTCGGTACTGAACATTCCGTCATACCATTTTCTTTCTACGGTATTGGCCATGGTTTATCACCCCCCTAATGTTGGGATAAAAGGAAAACGTTGATCAAAATCCCAAGCACAATCAGGGATACGATGCCTAAGCCTATGGAATACTTAACCAGCTTTGACTCGATAGGATCCCAGGGCTGGACTTCTTCTCTAATTTCTTCCCTATTATCCATAATTTCACCTCCTTTCTTTGAAATTTCCTTCAATTAGATTTAGACAATTTTTCCCACCACAGAGGATGGTGGGTTTTAACATAGTCCTCCGGAAGGGTTCCGGTCTCAAACATGGCCCGGAATCCCTTCCGGTTCAAAGGATGTAGAGCCATATAGACATGGACCGGAAGAATAACCAGGAAGATAAAGAAGCCCACGTCATGGAAAAATCGGGCCCAGCGCCAGGCATTGGGACTGAAGGCGTCTTTGAACATGAGAATGCAACCGGAAACGATCATGATTCCCGTACCGAAGATGGTTAACCAGGCCAGGCACTTCTGACCGAAGTTATACTTCCCGAAACGGGCGGGCCGAAAATAAATGTAATGCTTTATAAGCTCGGAGATACCGTTCGAAAGGCTCCCCTCGGGCCAGATCTGCCAGCGAGAAATATTTTTGAGTTCCCGAAGAGCAAAAAAGGGAGCAAATATCAGAAGTCCCATGGCCGCCAGACGATGAAGAACCATGGCGACTTTCATCCCTCCGGAAAGATAAGAAGTCTCCGGGGAAAACCAGGCGAATGGCATCCAGAAAAAGTAGAGCAACC
>JALWCD010000254.1:2720-17478 GCA_027036915.1 Thermodesulfatator sp.
GATATAATGAAGATGCATGCTCCGCTGAAATCCATTAAAAGCCTGAATTTCTCTCATAGCCCTTCCCTCCTTAAAATTTTATTCTTCACATTCTTTTCCCAGACTATAAAAGAAGTGCCCGATGATACCCGCGGCGCTGGCGCCAAAAAGTACCCATCCCAGAGTCCGAACCGCATCCAGAGCCTCGATCTGCCCTCTGGCCGCTCCGGGTCTGAGGAGATAGTCCTTAAGCTGGGCATAAGGCCCCACCGTTACCCAGTGCAGATACCCCGTAGCTTCACTTACTTTTTGGGCCCCGTAGACCAGGAACTTTTCTCCCAGCCTTTTTTCGTAAACCTCTGCCCGCTTTTGGGCCTCAGCCAGAACCTCCTCCCGGGAACCGAAATAGATGGCTCGGGCCACGCAGGCCTCCACACAGGCCGGAGGAAGTCCGGCCTCTATCCGGTCGTAACACATGAAGCACTTGTAAGTCTTTCCCATCCGGGGATTGAATTGCGGCACATCGTAAGGGCAGGCTTCTATACAGGCCCGGCATCCAATACACCTCTCCTCATGTATGACCACCACCCCATAAGGTTTGACTTCTATGGCTCCTGCCGGACATCTCCGGGCACAGGGAGCATTTTCACAATGCATACAGTGATGGACATAGGAAACCGACCGTCCGGGGTAATCCCCTAGATACCGGAATACCGGAAAGATATAACGAAGCTCTGGCCGGGCTTCCGCCAGGACCTTCTCCGTATTTCCCCGTCCGTCTCTCGTCAGACGGGCCCGATTCTCTATTCCACACTGCACCGAACAGGCATAACACCTTATACAGGCCTGCATATCGTAAAGCATGCTTACCTTGGTCATGGCTAAACCCTCCTGACTTTGATGATGACATCCTGGGTGGCATGTCCCCCATGGATGGGAGCAAAATGAAGTTTAGAGAAATGATTTATGTTCACTCCGTACTCGGGTAGAAAAGCCAAAAATTTCTTGAGCCTGGGGAAGGCCCCGGGGGCCACCCCGTAGTAACTGAAAAGTGCATCCGGATGCACGAGCGGCGTTACCCAGACCCTGGCGCGGGCCCTGATCTCCGGATTGTGAGCCGGGTAAACCTCCACTATATCTCCATCCGAGATCCCCAGTTTCCGGGCCCTTTCCGGATGAATCCAGAGACGATCCACACCGGTCTGTTCCCAGATTTCCAGCAAGATAGGATTGTTCCGGGTCTGCCCCCCGGTAAAAGAGTTGAGAGGGGAAAATCCGGTACAGAGGATAAATTCATCTTCACCCAACTTCCCGTTCTTTTCTTTCCACCAGAAGGGGGGAGACCACTGAGGAAGAGGATTCACATCTTCAGCGTAGGGATGATTCTGAGCTTTAAGTTTTCTATAGACCTTAAGATAGGTAAGACTGAAGATCTCAACCTCATGGGTTAAAGTCTTATTTTTAATCTTGTAATTCTTTTTGCCTGCATGCCAGGCCCCCTGGCGCTTGAGGTTCTCCAGCGTAAGTCCAGGATACTTCCGATCCAGCCCCTCGAGCTGTTTACGCCAGCCATATTCCCAGCCCCCGCGAACGAAATCCCCGAAATATTTCTCAAACTCTTCCGGGGAAAGAACCCGCCTGGCCAGCTCCACCATAACCCAATCTCCCGGTCGGGCCTCAAAAGGAGGCTCTATCGCCTTCATATTCATGGCTACCGTGGGAATGGCCTGTTTAAACTTGGTGTGGAGAGCCTCGTTTCTTTCGGGAAACATGGTGTCAGGGAGCACAATATCGGCATAAAGACAACTCTCATCCATAAAGGGACTCATACAAACTATGAGTTCCAGCTGATCCAGAAACTTGAGCATCTCCACCGAACCACCCGAACCACCGATGAAATTCTGACCCATGGCAAAAATGACCGACGGTTTATAAGGCTCTCCGGTACGCAGGGCTTCGATTATGAACCGTCGCCCGGCCTTAGGAATGAGAAAAGGATACCCCTTCTTTGTCTGGTAATATTTGGTAATCTGGATCGCCTTGGGTTTGGGAGGCTTGGGTAAAATGGAATGTAACTTTATTTTCTTTATTCCGGCCACCCCGCCCTTCTGTTCCCAGCAGCCAAGGAGAGTGTTCACCAGGCCAACGCAGTAGAATTGTCTCAAGGAATTAGCGAACCGTTCCGAATACCAGCCTGTATGCACGAAGACCTGCGGTTTGTTTTTCATAAGCTCTTCGGCCACCGCCTCTATCTCGGGAGCCGGAATGGTGGTAATCTTTTCCGCCCACTGAGGGGTATACTTCTCAAGCGCTCGCACTATAGCCTCAAAGGCTGGCACAACTTTCTTTCCGTCAACCTCATATTCCCCACGCAAAGCCGGTCTCCGGGCCTCAGCCTTGAAAACCGCCCGTCCCTGAGCTTCGTCCCAGACCAGATACTTCAAAGTCTTTTTTTTCTTTTTCTTCCCGCCCTTCTCGACTTCTTTTTCCTCTATTACCGCTCCATAAGGTTCCAGAGTATCCGGATCGATAAGCATACAGGCGTTGGTCTTTTTGATCAGGTAATCCGCATCGTATCCCTGCTTTTTGACGATTACATGAGCGAGGGCCAGGTGAAAGGCCGGATCCGTCCCTGGACGAATGGGCAACCACTTACGCCCCACACCTTCGGCCGATTCGTTGGGGAATCTTACATCCACCGCCACCAGACGAACTCCGTTGCGACGACCTTCCCCAAAAAGAGTCCCAAACTGATAAACACAAAGGCCCCCTCCGGGATTTCGCATGGCCAGGACGCCGAACCTGGCGTTGGGATAGTCCATCCAGACCGCGCTCGGAGTGATAGGACGCCCGAAGAAGGCCCCTAGCCCCCAATCTTTACCCGCGGCGTGACAGGTATCGGCATAGGTCACAATGTTCGGAGTGCCATAAATCTTCCAGAAAGGTTTGTCTATTCCCGCCGCGGAAGTAAAACGCGGGAGATATACCACCCTTTCCGGTTCGCCTTTTTCCCGATACTTTTTAAGGACCGCGGCTATACGATCCAGAGCCTCTTCCCAGGTAATCCGTTTAAACTTTCCTTCGCCCCTTTTCCCTACCCGCAAAAGAGGATATTTCAGCCGATCGGGGTTGTATACGGCCGCCGGGGTCGAACGACTCCGACCACAGATCCCGGCATAGGGAAGATACGGGTTGGCCTCCATTTTTATTAGCTTTCCATCCTTCACAATCCCCATGGCAGGGCACTGCTGCCCACACATCCGACAACGCAGGGGAACTCTCTTTTCCACACCCAGATCTACCGGAGTGGGGGCTTTTTGGGAGGGGGCGATCCGATCACCCAATTTGACAAAGGGAGAAAAAGTAGCAATACCACTCAACTTCAGAAATTTGCGCCTTGAAATTTTTTTCTCCATATCAACCCCCTATAACTCAGGATATTTCGCTTTAATTTTGTAGTGTAGACAGGACTATAGTAGATTGTCAAATCTTTTTAATACGGAATATCAGGTCTTACAAGCAAAGATTAATCTCTATTATTTTATTTAATGTCCTTTTTTAAAAAATTTAAAATTTTTTTCTTTTTATTGATGGAATAAAAATAAAAAAAAGTGAAGAGAGAGATAGAGAAAGGTAGAAAAACAGAATATTAGCTGTTTTTTAGTTCCAACTACCTCTCCAGCCGGAAAATACAAGATATCTGTTTCCGGGCAGTTTTACTTTCCGACAAAACAAGAACTCCGTCTCCCTAAAAGGACGTTTGCACCCTTTTATCACGAAAAGCACAGGTCTGCCCTCCAAATTTTCCGGAATCCCCCAGAGATGATATTGAGTTGCAGGGATAGGTCCTTCGGGAAGCTGGTAAACCCGGGGGTGATCCGGAAGATAGAAGGCTAACTCCGAAGCCAGGTAGCGGTGGTTGGTCAGGATGGGTTCCCCGGGACGGCGGTATTTCTGGACCACCGCGGCCATCTCCCGCCAGCCGTAAAAGCGGAAAAGGAGCCCGGCTACCGGGCGGGGAAACTTCTCTGGAAATCGGGGAAGCTGATAGAGAAGGGCCGTGCCGAAGAGAGCCAGAAGAAGTCCGGCAAAGAAAAGGCCCCTTAGAGCCCGGGCCCGGAGATTCTTTCGGAGGGAAAAGATCACCCCGGCGGAAAGCACGAGACCGGCCACGAAAAAGGGCATGGGCCAGTTGGCATTCACCTTCCGCAAAAAGGAAAGGGGCAGGACCGCGAGATACGGCCAGGCCGAAAGAGCCCAGAGATAGGTGAGCCGGGGCTCAGCGCGCCAGTCCCGACGTCTGAAAAGCATGTAGGTTGTCCATAGAAAGAGTCCAAAAAGGGGCGGAGAAAGAACCCCCGCCTGCTCGAGCAGGAAGCGAAGGGGGCCCAGGAGGGATAAGGTTTCCTCCTCAAAGTGATGCTCCGTGTGTCGAAAGGTGATGAAGTCGTGTTCGGCGATCCAGTAAAGGTTGGGGGCCCAGAGAAAGAGGGCCACCGTGAAGGTGAGCCAGGGTCCGGAGCTGCGGACCAGCTCACGGCGATAAAAGAGTAACCACAGGCCAAAGAAGAAACCGAAGGCCAGCATGGTCTGTTTGGTAAGGAGACCGAGGCCGCAAAAAAGTCCCAGGAGTAGCCAGTGGCGTAAACGATCCTCCTCCACGGCCCGCCATCCGAAATAGAGGGCCCCGGACCAGAAGAAAAGAAGCGGCGGGTCGATGGTCATGAGAAGACCGAAGACCGTAAAGATGGGGATCAGGGCCGCCGCGAAAAGGGCCCAGCGGGCGGGAAGTCGCCCGAACATGCGATACCCGAGAAGATAGACAAAAAGTAGAAAACCTATCCCGCAGAGGACCGCAGGCAAACGCACCGCATACTCGGAAACCCCCAGAAACCCGGTGGAGGCGGCGATCAGCCAGGCCACCATGGGGGGCTTACTGTAGTAGCCCCAGGCAAGCTGTCGGGACCAGTCCCAGTAGTAGGCCTCGTCCGGGGAGAGCTGAAGGGGCACTTCCCGAATGAACCCCAGCCTGAAGGCCAGAATGATCAGGATGAAAAGACCTTCAATGGAAAAAAGGAGATCTAGGAGACTCTTTTCTCGATCCATCTTCGCCAAAGCCAGCCTCCGGAAAGACCCAGGAGCCCTCCCCAGAGCCATCCGAAGAAGACGTCTTCCGGAAAATGATGCCCCAGATAGACCCGGGATACGCCCACCAGCAAAGTAAAGACTAAAGCCGCCGGGGCCAAGAAGGGCTCAACTACCGAGAGACAGGCCGCCGCGGCCGCGGTATTGGTGGCATGGCAGGAAGGAAAGCCGTAGTGCTCGGCTGCCAGGGGCTTTTCCGTTATCCTAAACCGGCCGCCCTTGAAGACCCTGACTCCGGAAAAGGCGGCGTAGGGTCTGGGCCGGGCGAAAAAGGGCTTGAATAGACGGGCACAGCCCAGATCCGCAAGCCCCACCAGCCCCAGGGCCAGGAAAGAGGCCACCAGCCCCCGCCAGCCTTTCCGTAAAATCAGGAAGAAGGAAAGTAACCCGAAAAAACCAAAAATCACCTCTTCCCGGCTTACGAAGACCATAAGCCGGTCCATCCAGGGCCCGAGATCCCGGTTCAACAAACGGAAAAGCGGGCTCAAATCCGGATACCTGCCTCCTCGGCATCCCGGAGGAAACGCTCAAGGCCAACGTCCGTGAGGGGATGGCGGAACATCTGTTTGATGACCTTGTAAGGAATGGTGGCAATGTCTACCCCGAGCTCCGCGCAGCGGCGCACGTGATCCACATGGCGGATGCTGGCCGCGATGATCTCCGTCTCCACCCCATAAACCTCGTAGATCTGAACCACCTCCTCGATTACGGAAAGGCCGTCGTAGCCGATGTCGTCTATCCGTCCGATGAAGGGAGAAACGTAGGTGGCACCGACCTTGGCCGCAAGCAAGGCCTGAAGGGGAGAGAAGACCAGAGTAACGTTGGTCTTTATCCCCTCAACCGAAAGGGCCCTGGTCGCCCTGATTCCCTCCTCGGTGCAGGGGATCTTGATGACCGCATTGTCGCCGAGTCTGGCAAGCTCCCGGGCCTCGCGGATCATGCCCTCGGCCTCTGTGGCCACCACCTCCACCGAGACCGGAAGCCCGGCGCATTCCTTAAGGATTTCGCTTACGGCCTCCTTCCAGGGACGGCCCGTTTTTTTGACCAGGGAGGGGTTGGTGGTCACCCCATCCAGAATTCCCAGGGCCTTGATCTCCCGGATCTCGGTTATGTCCGCAGTGTCGATAAAGATCTTCATCTCCACCTCCCGCGGTAAAAAATTTCCTCCCCAACCTTTATAATGGCTCACAAGCCATTCATCAATCTCCTCCTGAACCTCGATTCCGGAGCCCCAGGGCCGAAAGGATGCGGGATCTTACAGCAGAAACGCCTTCTCCGGTGCGACAGGAGGTAAGAAAGATCTCTTCTTCCGGAAGGGAAAGTACAGAAAGCCATTCCGCCCGGGCCCTAAGTCTTTCATTCCTGGAGAGTTTGTCAATCTTGTTGAGCACCGCTATGTAGGGCCTGTTAAGGCTTTCCACATATTCGAGAAGACTACGATCGAGTTCATCGGCCCGGCGCCTAATGTCAAAGATCAGGATGAGGAGTTTAAGGGGTCTCGGGGCGGAAAGATAGCCCTCCACCAAACGCTTCCAGGCCCTCTGCACCTTCGGCGGGACTCTGGCAAAGCCGTAGCCCGGAAGGTCCACCACCAGGAAACGATGATCCACCCGGAAAAAGTTCAGCGCCCGGGTGAATCCCGGGGTGGAGGAGACTCGAGCAATCTTCCTTCGTCCGAGAAAGGCATTGATGAGAGAGGACTTTCCCACATTGGAGCGTCCGAGAAAGGCCACCTCCGGAAGCCCCGGGACCGGAAAATCCTCCGGCTTAACCACACTCTTTACGAATTGTATCTCACGGAAATTCATGATGGTTAAGATTCTATGGTAATATTTAAGAAATTCCAATCGAATAAAGGAGTACAGGTATGCGCCTCGAAACCCTGGAAAAGGAGTTCAAAAATTTCAAAGTCCGGGTCATGGATGAACACGAGCGGCTCAAAGAGGAGTTGAAGCTCCTCCGGGATATCGCCTGGAACCTGGTGAGGGCCGTAGAAGACACGCGGGAGGAGTTCCAGGCCGAAATGAAGGAATTGCGGGAAGAGTTCCGGGCTGAGATGAAAGAGATGCGGGAGGAATTCCAGGCTGAAATGAAGGAAATGCGAGAGGAGTTTCAGGCCGAAATGAAAGAATTGCGGGAAGAGTTCCAGGCTGAAATGAAGGAAATGCGGAAAAGATGGGGAGATCTTGCCCGGAGCCTGGGAACGGTAACGGAGAACATCTTTGCCCCCGGAGTGCCTTATCTGATCCAGAAGCTCGGATGCCGGGTGATAAAGCGCATGCTCGATGTCGAATACGAAAAGGAAGGACGAACCAATCAGTACGACGCCATAGTGGTGGCAAAGCCCCCTCAGGGGAAGGAAATCGTTTTCGTGGCCGAGGTGAAGACCAAGTTAAAGGCGGAACACTTCCAGGAACTGAAAGAAAAACTGGAAAATCTTCTGGAGTACGAACCAGAATATGCCACAAAAAGGATAGTTCCCATCCTGGCGGCCTTCAAGATTCCCTCCGATCTCATCCGTATGGCCAACAAGCGGGGAGTGCTCCTCGTTCACATGGGCGGTGAATATTTAGAACCCCTCAATCCCGAAGTGCTCTCCCTAAGCGAAGGGTAAGCGCAGAAAAAGTCTCTTTAGCATACCCCGAAGCAGGCGCAGGGGGTGGAAGGTTACCGGGGAGAGCCTTTCCGGAAGACGAAAATCCGAAAGGTCGGGAAGGTCGGCGGGCAGGGCCACCTCTTCCGGCCGAGCCCCGAAAAGACGCATCCTTAAAGCTGTTTCCCAAAGAGGGACCCTTTCCGGCGAAAGGCCCAAAGCCAGGTAAAGCGCGGTATCCAGGGCCACGGCGTTTTTGGACGCGAGAAGAAAACCCAGTGCCCTGGGTCGGCCTCCGGTGGGCCCCCGGCCCTCCATGGCCACGATGGCATCCAGGATATTGAGCCCCACCGGAAGAAGCTCCGCCACCTCAAGGATCATGCGAAAAAAGAGATCCCCTCTCTCCCCCAGGCGGGCGTGAAGCAGGGGTTTCTGGAGCCCCACCACGCAGCCGAAAAGGTTCTTGGCCGCCGCGGTAACCAGGAGCTGATCGTGGGCCTTAAGTCGCGGAAGATTCACGACGAGGTCCGCGCAGAGGGCCTCCCGGGGAAGCTTCACCGTGACCCCGCAGGCAAGCCTTACGGGGCGTGAAGGCGTGAAACGCACGATGCGCACCGGAAGATCCGCGAGGGCCCGGGTTAAGCCCGCGGCCCGGGCCACGGCGTAAGTGGTGCCGAAGGCCGGGGAGTCCCCCACCATGACCTCGGCCCCCCTTTCAAGGAGCCCTTCGCAGACCGCCCGCACCACCGCGGGATGGGTGCAGGAAAGTCCGGCGTTCCTCGGGGCCACCAGGTTGGGCTTGACCAGAATCCTGACCCCGGACGGAACCGTAAAGGAAAGCCCCGCCAGAAGGCGCTCCACAGCCTCCCTCACCTCCTCCGGACGATAGGAGGCGCACGAGCACATGCTTACGAAGGCCCTCGAAACCATGCTATCCTTTTTAGCATGGAATCCCTCAACATTCTTGTGGTGGAAGACGAAAAGGTCCATCGGGAGCTCCTGCGAAAGACCCTTGAGGAGGAGGGGCACCGGGTCTGGAGCGTCCCCAGTGCCGAAAAAGCCCTGCCCGTACTGGCTAAAGAGGAGGTGGAGGTGGCGGTGGTCGATGTTCGGCTTCCGGGGATGAGCGGACTTGAACTTCTCGAACGGATAAAGCGGGAGCGGCCCGAGGTGGAGGTCATCGTGATCACGGCCTTCGGCGAGATCGAGGATGCGGTTTCGGCCATCAAGGCCGGGGCCTTTCACTACCTGGTCAAGCCCTATGAGCCGGAGGTGCTTCTCAACCTGATCCGGCGGTGCGGGGAACTAGTGCGTCTGAGGAGGGCTCCGGCCGGCTCCGGCCCGCTGGTTTACCGCTCCCGGGCCATGAGGGAGGTCCTGCGTCAGGCCGAGATCTTCGCCCGCACCGAGGCGCCGGTCCTCATCCTGGGGGAATCAGGCGTAGGCAAGGAGCTTCTGGCCCGCTATCTCCATGAGCGGAGCGGCCGGAAAGGCCCCTTCATAGCGGTAAACTGTGCGGCCATACCGGAGAATATCTTCGAGGCCGAGCTTTTCGGCTACGAACGCGGGGCCTTCACCGGGGCCGAAGCCGCGAGGCCCGGCCTTATTGAGGAGGCCGAAAGCGGCACGCTGTTTCTGGACGAGATAGGGGAGATGCCCCTGACCCTCCAGGGCAAGCTCCTGCGTTTTCTTCAGGAGGGAGAGTTCCGGCGCCTGGGGAGTAACCGGATCCGTAAAAGCCGGGCCCGCATCCTAGCCGCTACCAACGAGGACCTGGAGAAAGCGATCTCGGAAAAAAGATTTCGCGAGGACCTCTATTTCAGATTAAATGTCCTCACCCTGAGGATACCGCCTCTCAGGGAAAGGCCCGAGGACATCCTGCCCCTTGCGACCCACTTCCTTGAAAAGTTCAACCGGAAATACGGCAGGAGGGTGGCGCTCTCCCCGGAAGCCGCGCGCCGGCTCACGGAATACCATTTTCCGGGCAATGTCCGGGAACTGGAAAACCTCCTCCACCGGGCGGTCCTGGTGTGCGAAAAGGAGATCCGACCCGGGGACCTGGGGCTTGAAGAGCCCGAAAAAGGTCTTTCCATAGGTCTTTCCGCCGGGAGAACCCTCCCCGAGATCGTGGCGGAGGTGGAACGCACCCTCATCCGGGAGGCCCTGGAGCGAACGGGCTATGTCCAGACCCGGGCCGCGGAGCTTCTCGGTATAGATGAAAAATCCCTGCGTTACAAGCGCAAGAAATATGGCCTCTAGACGCTATTTACTTCTCTTTCTGGCTGTTCTCTGGAGCCTCGCCCTGGGTTTCCTCTACAACTTCCATCGGCTGAAAAAGGAATGGGAGAGATTCTTCCATCTCACCCTGGAGGAGGAAAAACGGAGATTATATTCGGCTCTCAAAGCCACCCTCACGGCCGGGGGAGATCCGGTTGAAACCCTTTCGGAGTACCTTGAAGGTTCGCGACTTCTCAAAGGGGCGGCCCTTATCCTTTCGGGAAGGACCATCATAGTGCCGGGCTCGGACATACCCCCTAAAAGCCTGGTCTATACGCTGGAGCTTGAACCCTTCAGGTTTCAACTCTATTTCTCCGGCGAAACCTTTTATGAAATCAAACGCCATCTTTATCTCGAACTGGCCCTGTGGTTCCTTCTCAACCTGGCGGGCCTTGGGGTTACCCTGTGGCTCCTCAGAGGTTATTACGAAAGCCGTCTGAATCTGGCCCGGGAAAAAGCCGAAACCGAACGTCTGAGGAGTGTGTCCCTGGCCATAGCCTCCGTGCTCCATGAGGTGAAGAACACCTTAAACAACCTCAATTTTGCGGTCTTTCGCCTGAAAAAGAAGTGTGGTTTCGAGGAGATACGCATCCTCGAGGAGGAAATCCGTCGCCTCACCCTTTATCTGGAGGAAGTCTCCGATCTGAGAAAACCCCTGACCTTAAAACTTACCAGGCTCAGGATCGAGGAGTTGACCGGAGAAGTCCTCGAAGAATTTTCCGAAAGGATCAAGGATCTCGGGGTGGAGACGGAAGTCAATCTGGCTCCGGCCGAGCTTCCGGTGGATGCGGAAAGAATGCGGGTGGTCCTTCGTAACCTCATTCGGAACGCCCTGGAGGCTCTGGCGGAGGTTCCGCCTCCCCGGAAGCTCAAACTTAGCGGAGAACTTGAAGGACCATTCTATCGCCTGGAGGTGGCTGATTCCGCGGGTCTTCTTCCCGGAGACGCCCAGCTTTTCCAGCCTTACAAAAGCCGCAAACCGGGAGGCTTCGGCCTGGGCCTTTTCAATGTCAAACGCATCCTCGAGGCCCATGGAGGAGAGATCGAAGCCGGAGTACATTCGGGATTTACCGTCTTCACCCTGAAGCTTCCCCTCGGAAAACCTTCCGAAAAGTAAGCCCTGTTTCGGAAAAATTTCCGAAACGCAAAAACCGGCCACCGCGCCCTGATCCCCCGCAACCCGCAGGTCCCAAGAGATTTCACCCCGGAGGCAAAGTCGTAAATCATGGCATACCATTTGCTCCGTATTGAAATATGAATTTCGAAAGGAGGTGTGGATTATGAAAAAAATTGTGGGGTTAAGTGTGATTCTTCTCGTCTTCTGGCTGGGGACGGCTCTAGGGAAAAACCCTCTTCCCTTAAGGGAAATAGAGGGGACGGTGAAGGAGATTCGGACAGAAAAAGCCTCTCCCAGGGCCAGGTTAGGCTTTATGACCGCGGTCCTTTCCACCGGGAAGGGCGAGGTGAAGGTGCGGCTTTATCCCGAATGGTGGAGGCTCAAACCTCCCTTTACCGTAGGCCATCGTATCAGGGTCAGGGGCTGGATTCCGCCGCGGACGCTTTTTAAAGGGCAGGCGGTTCTGGTGGCCGCCGAGATCCGGAACCTGGACACCGGTGAGGTTCTGGTTCTTCGGGAGGGTCCGGGGCGCCCTCGCTGGATTTCGGGGCTTAAACCGCAAACCTTTTCCGGAGAAATCGTGGCCCGAAGGATAAGCCCCGGTCTCGGACGCCCGCAGATCAAGTGGCTGGTAATTGAGGTCAAAAACGAACAGGGGGAGATCCACGCCTTCAGGATTTCCCCCCTCTGGCTGAATGATTATCCCGAACTCCGGCCCGGAATGAGGGTGAAAATCACGGCCTGGAGGCCTCCCTTCTGGAGGGCGCGCAACATTCAGGATTACATGGCCTGTCGGGTGGTTCTCCCTGAAAGCGGGAAAACCCTGAACCTTCGGAAATGTCCGACCACGAAATAAGGAGGAGCGCTATGCGAAAGTGGATCAGCCCTTCCCTTTTCTACGCCACAGTCATCGTCATTCTCACCGGCCTGGTGCTTTACATCATGCCGCCGGGTCGGATGGCTTACTGGACCGACTGGCGCCTTCTGGGACTGGACAAGGACCAATGGGAGGCCCTCCACATCCTTTTCGGTCTCTTGATGATGTTCCTGGCCTTCTGGCACCTTTACCTCAACTGGAAACCCTTCAAACTTTATCTCGGTTCACTCAAGGCTCCGGGAAAAGCCTTTGTTTCCGTAACCCTGGCCGCCCTGATTCTCGCGTCCCTGGCCGTAAAGGATCTTCCTCCGGCCGGCTGGCTCATGGCCCTGAGAGCCCGCTTAAAGGCCTCCTGGGGCAAACCCTCCGTCCCTCCGCCCATACCCCATGCGGAGTTGCTGAGCCTTGAAGCCCTTCTAAAAAGGGAAAAAATACCCGCGGAAAAAGCCCTTCCCTTTCTTCAAAAACACGGCATAAAAGTCCCCTCCCTCCGGCTGAATCTTAAAGAGCTGGCCCGGATAAATCGCACCACCCCGGCCGATCTCTACGGGCTGCTCCTGAAATTGAAGGGAAACAGGAGGTTTCCTTCCTCCATTTCGCGTCCCGGTCGCAGGACTTTAGCTGAGGTTTGCCGGCTCCTGGAACTGGAACCCCGGGTTTGTCGGAAGATCCTTGAAAAACACGGAATAAAGCCCGACTGGGAGGTTCCCCTTCGGGAACTGGCCTTTGCCCATGGGACAACTCCTCGCGAAATAGTAGAATGGCTAAAAGCCGCCAGGGAGGCCCGAAAATGAAGCTGAATCGCCTGGCCATAAGTGAAGAGGGTTTCATCTTCGACCCCGAGACCGGAAACAGCTACACGGTGAATGAAACCGGCCTTCTGATCCTGAAAAAACTTCGGGAAGGGCTCGGCCCGGAGGAGATTGCGAAGGCCATGAGCGAGGAATACGAGGTTTCCCGGGAGGAGGCCCTGAGGGACGTCCAGGATTTCCTGGAGACGCTCGCGAGATTCGGTCTGTGGGAGGAAAAAGCATGGTTAAGGTAGCCGTCTCCGGCATCAACGCCGTGGACAATCCGGGCCCGGGGCTCGGCATCATCAAGGGGCTGCGGGAGGGAAAGACCCCGGTCTCGGTGGTGGGGCTGGCCTACGACGCCATGGAACCGGGAATCTACCTCACGGACCTCATCGAGCGGGCCTACCTCCTGCCCTACCCTTCCGAAGGCGAGGTCCCCTTCCTGAACCGCCTCCTCTACATCAAGGAAAGGGAAGGGCTTGAGGTGGTTATCCCGGCCCTTGATGCCGAACTTCCGCTTTTCATAGACCTTGAGCCGCGGCTTTCCGCTTATGGTCTCAGGACCTTTCTTCCCACGCAAAAACAGTTCAGATTGCGGGCCAAGGATCGCCTGTCCACCGTGGCCGAGGCCATAGGGATAAAGACGCCCGAAACACTTGCGGTCACCTCTTATGAGGAATTTACGCGGGCCCTCTCCCGGCTCAGGTTTCCCGTAATGGTCAAAGGACTCTTCTATCGGGCCCTTAAGGCCTACACCGAGGCCGAGGCCCGGCAGCACTTTCAGGCCATCGCGGCCGAGTGGGGCTATCCCGTGATCGTGCAGGAGGTGGTGGAAGGCGAGGAGATGAATGTGGTGGGGGTGGGCGACGGAGAGGGCGGCCACTTCGGACTCATGGCCATCAAGAAGCTCTGGATCACTTCCCTGGGTAAGATCTGGACCGGGGTGACGGTGACCCATCCGGGGCTTCTCACCGCGGCCGAAAATTTCGTAAAACACTTCCGCTGGCGGGGGGCTTTTGAGCTTGAAACCATCGTCTCGGGAGACGAGATTTACCTCATAGAGATCAATCCCCGCTTTCCGGCCTGGATCTATTTCGCGGTGGGGGTAGGGATCAACCTTCCCGAAAGGCTGCTTAAGGCCGCCCTGGGAGAGGAGCCCGAGAGGGACTGGGACTATCCGGCCGGAAAACTCTACATCCGCTTCACGGACGATCTGGTAACGGACCTCGAAGTCTTCCAGCACATGGTTACAAGGGGGGAGAGATGAGAAAGCCCTATCAGAAACCCACCATCCTGAAGCTCCAGGTGGGCTTTATGCGGGATAAGAAAAGCGGCCTTTCGCAAATGGTACGCCGGGACATAGACGGCGTTCCGGTAAGGGAGCTTGCCGAAAGATTCGGCTCGCCCCTTTTCGTCTTTTCCGAAAGGAGGCTCCGGGAACAGTTCCGTTATCTGAAAAGGCTCTTTGAAAGCCATTACCCCCGGGTGGAATTCAGCTGGTCCTACAAGACCAACTATCTGGATGCCGTCTGCCGCATTTTCCACCAGGAAGGGGCCACGGCGGAGGTGGTCTCCGATTTTGAATACGAAAAGGCCCGGAGACTGGGAATTACCGGGGATAAGATCGTTTTCAACGGTCCTTACAAGCCGAAGGAGATTCTACGGCGGGCGGTCCTTGAGGGGGCCCGCATCAATGTGGATTCCCTGGACGAAATCCTGGATCTCGAGGAGATCGCCCGGGAAACGGGAGAGAAGCTGCGGATAGGGCTTCGGGTAAACATGGATACCGGTATTTACCCCCGGTGGGACCGTTTCGGTTTCAATCTCGAAAGCGGGGAGGTCCTGAATGTGGCCCGTAGAATCGCCGCCGGGGGGCGGCTCGAGGTGGTGGGACTTCACTGCCACCAGGGGACCTTTATCCTTGAGCCCGAGGCTTACGGACGGGCCGCGGAAAAACTGGTTCAACTGGCCCGAAA
>JALWCD010000255.1:0-1326 GCA_027036915.1 Thermodesulfatator sp.
GTGTCTCATGGGTATGGATGGGGATCTCCACCCCGGGTTTTATCTCCAGCATGGACACGCTGAGCCGCGGATCTTTTTCTCGATCAATGAGAAGGGCAAAGCCCACCCCTTCGAATTTAGGATGCGGCCCGAAGGTGATCTCTTCCCGTTTGAAGAAGTAAGCCATTTCCTCACCTCCTTAAATCCGAAATTCTCGATCACGTTACCGCTTCATGGCTTGACCACGTTGAGGAGAGAGCCCGAAAGGATGATCTCGCGATCCCTTTCCGTGAGTTCAAGGCGCACCGGGATCTCCCCCTTCCCGGAAACCTCAAGGGTAAGGCGCGTGGCCCCCTCGGAAAGGGCCTTCCTTATCCCGGGGATGCGGAGCCGGTCGCCGGCCGAAAGACGATCGTAGTCCGCAGGATTCTCCAGCACCACCGGAAGGATCCCGAAGTTTATGAGGTTGGCCTTGTGGATGCGGGCAAAGCTTTTGGCGATCTTAAGCCGCACCCCGAGATAACGCGGGGCAAGGGCCGCATGCTCCCGGGAGGACCCCTGCCCGTAGTTCTCCCCTCCCAGGATGACCACCGCCACCCCCTTTTCCTTTAAGGCCAGGGCCTTTTTGGCGAATTCCGGATCAATAGCCGAGAACACATACTCACTTATGGCCGGAAGGTTGCTCCGGAGCGGAAGGATCTTTGCCCCGGCGGGCATGATGTGGTCGGTGGTGATGTTGTCCCCCACCTTAAGGAGGATCTCCCCCTCAAGATCTTCCGGGAGAGGATCGAACCCGGGAAGAGGCACGATGTTCGGCCCGCGGATGATCTCCACCCTCCGGGCCTCCTCTTCCGGAAGCGGGGGGACAAGCAGGGTGTCGTTTACGATGAATCTTTCGGGAAGCCTGATCTCGGGATAATCCCCGAGCTCCCGGGGGTCGGTGATCACCCCGCGCACCGCCGAGGCCACCGCGGTCTCGGGCGAGACCAGATAGACATAGTCCGGACGGGTTCCGGAGCGGCCGGGGAAGTTACGGGTGAAGGTACGAAGGGAGACGGCCTCCGTGGGCGGGGCCTGGCCCATACCGATACAGCCCAGGCAGCCGCACTGATGGATCCGGGCCCCGCCGTGGACCAGTTTGCGAAAAGCCGAAAGGGCCTCCAGGTTTTCCACCACCTGAAGGGAACCGGGGTTGATCTCAAGACAGGTGTCCCGATGCACCGGATGCCGCGCCAGCACCTCGGCCACCACCAGGAGATCGCGAAGCGAGGAGTTGGCGCAGGAGCCGATGATGGCCTGGGCCACGGGACGGCCGGCGATCTCGGCGACGGGTTTCACGTTGTCCGG
>JALWCD010000255.1:1336-1622 GCA_027036915.1 Thermodesulfatator sp.
GTCCGGTGAGGCGGGACAGGCCGCAAGGGGCTCAAGGCTTGAAAGATCGAGCTCGATCACCTCGTCGTAGCGGGCGTCCTCGTCGGCAACGATTTCCTCGAAGTCTTCCTCCCGGCCCTGGGCGTAAAGCCAGGCCCGGGTGACCTCGTCCGAAGGAAAGACGCTGGTGGTGGCCCCCATCTCGGTTCCGAGATTGGCGATGGTGGCCCGATCCGGAACGGAAAGCTCCTTCACCCCGGGGCCGAAGTACTCCAGGATCTTCCCCAGCCCGCCCTTTACCGTAAGT
>JALWCD010000256.1 GCA_027036915.1 Thermodesulfatator sp.
TCTGGGACGGCTGGCGGGTTTGAGTATTATAGAAGTGGAGGGAGCCACCGGTTATCTGGACACCAATTACGAGGGTAAGGCCCTGGCGGCCATGGAGGCCTTGAAAGAACACGATTTTGTTTTTCTGCACGTGGAGGCTCCGGACGAGGCCTCCCATCAGGGTTCCATAGAGCTCAAGATCAAGGCCATCCAGGACTTCGACCGTTACGTGGTGCGAACCGTGATCGAGGAGGCCGCGGCCCGGTTCGGGGAATACCGGATCCTGGCGGTCACGGATCACCTGACCCCCATTCCTCTGCGCACTCATTCCTCCAAACCCGTGCCCTTCGTGATCTTTGATTCCCGGCACGAGTCTCCCCGGCGTTCCGAGGGTTTTTCGGAAAACGCCGCCCGGGCTACGGGGCTTTTTGTCCCTGACGGGCAGACCCTTATGAGTCGCTTCCTCGAAAGGGAACCACGCCTGCCTCAGGAGTAAATGAGACAAAAAACCGACCTCCTGATCATCGGTTCGGGTATTGCGGGTCTCTCCCTGGCCCTGAAACTTTCGGATCTCGGAGAAGTTCTGATCGTTACCAAGAAAAAGGCCTCCGAGGGGGCTACGGCCCTGGCGCAGGGGGGGATCGCCTGCGTGATGGGGGAAGACGACACCTTTGAACTCCATGTGGAGGATACCCTGCAGGCCGGAGACGGACTCTGTCGTCGCGAGACCGTGGAACTGGTGGTGCGCCAGGCTCCGGAACGCATCCGGGAGCTCATGGATCTGGGGGTGGCATTCTCCCGCGACCCAGAAGATCCCACCCGGTTCGATCTGGGACTTGAGGGGGGACATTCCCGGCGCCGAATCCTCCACGTGGAGGACCATACCGGTCGGGAAATCGAACGGGTCCTGCTGGCCAGGGTCCGGGAAAGGGACAATGTCCGTCTCCTGGAGGGCCATCTGGCGGTGGATCTCATCACCACCGGAAAGATCGGTCGCCAGGACGAAGGCCAGCGCATTCTCGGAGCCTATATCATGGAATGGAGCACCGGAAAGATTGAACCCTACCTCGCCCGGGTGGTCGTTCTGGCCACCGGGGGCGCGGGCAAGGTCTATCTTTACACCAGTAATCCCGATACCGCGACCGGTGACGGAATAGCCCTGGCGGTCAGGGCCGGAGCCCGGGCGGCCAATCTGGAATTCGTACAATTCCATCCCACCTGTCTCTATCACCCCCGGGCCAAAAATTTTCTCATCTCCGAAGCCCTCCGGGGTGAAGGCGCGCGGCTGCTCGATCCCGAAGGACGGCCCTTCATGCAAAAGTATCATCCCAGAGGGGAGCTGGCTCCCCGGGACATCGTGGCCCGGGCCATCGACACGGAGCTCAAACGCACCGGTGCGGACCACGTATGGCTCGACATCTCGCACCGTCCACCGGAATTCGTGAAGACCCGTTTTCCCTATATCTACGAGACCTGTCTTCGTTTCGGGATAGATATTACGCGGGAACCCATTCCGGTGGTCCCGGCGGCCCATTACCTCTGCGGTGGAGTCCTGACCAATCTTTACGGCGAGACCGACATCCCGGGACTTCTGGCCGTGGGAGAATGCGCCTGCACCGGCCTTCACGGAGCCAACCGTTTG
>JALWCD010000257.1:0-15458 GCA_027036915.1 Thermodesulfatator sp.
AGGGAAAAATCCGGAACCGGAAGGGAATCAAGGTCCGTGAACTCCTTTCGCGGGGGATTGTGGATCCTTTCCTCTCCGCGCCGGAAGGAAAGCCCCGGAATATCCTCAAAGCCCCCGCCGTCGGAAAGGGCCTCCACCAGCTCCACCACCGTCCTTTCCCCCTCCCCGCGCACCACGAAATCCGCATGCTCCAGGGCCTCATCCGGGAGAAAGGTCACGTGCGGGCCGCCCAGGACCACCGGGACCCCGTAGGCCTTTCTTATGCGATCCGCCAGGGCATAGGCCCTCGGAACCGTAGGGGTAATGGTGGAGATCAAAACCAGATCCGCTTCCTTAAGTGCAGCCTCCTCAACCGGCCCCCATTCCTCAAGGAAGACCGTGACCTCATGGCCCCGATCGCGAAGAAGGGTTCCGAGAAGAGGCATGGCCAGGCGGGGAAGTTTGAAGGCCGAAAAAACGTGCGTCCGCGGATTGCGGGGTTCGATACAGACGATCCTCATAATAGACCCCCTCGCCTTCCGCGAAGGAAAAACCCTTACCGCCTTTTTACCTCGGGAAAAACACTTCTCCGGAGTACCCCCCTCATAATCTTCATTTGAGATACACCCGGGAGACTTTTCTGTCCAGTATGGCCCGCAGATCCTTAAGGACGAGTTCCTGTTTTTCCCGGGTGTCCTCACAACCGAAGGCTTCGCGATAATAAAGCTCCAGGAATTCTTTAAGGGGAGAGGAAAGTTCCGGACATCCCCCGGCGACCCTTTCGAAATATTCACGGAGGGTCTCGGCCGGGAGACGGGGATATCCGGCCCGCTCCAGGAGAATCAACAACCTTTCGACCGGACGCTCAGGACCCTTCCGCAGCCGAACTATCAGACCTCGAAAGAGGAAAAGCCCCAGGAGCAAGGCCAGGATGCCGGGAAGATTCCGCAGGTCCGGACGCGGAAGAGAAGAACGCGAAAGGGCCCGGGCCCGGTTCCCCAGACCGCGAAAAATCCGACGCTGTTTCAAAAAATCATATTCCACCACCCAGTAGTACCACTTGAACTGAAGGTAGTCCCATAAAAGCCGCAGGCGGGAGAAGGAGGGGGTGCGGACGCCTCCCCCTGCCTCGGGGGTGGGATCAAAGGGCAGCCAGCCCCGGCCGGAAACGAAGACCTCAACCCAGGTGTGGGCGTCTCTTTCCCGGAGAAGAAAGTAGCCCCCGAGGGGATTCCATTCCCCTCCGGCGTAGCCTCCCACCACCCGGGCGGGGATCCCCGCGGCGCGCAGTAGGAAGACCATGGCGGTGGCAAAATACTCGCAGTGGCCCTTCCGGGAGACGAAAAGGAACCAGCGGATGGGATCTCCGCGGGGTTTTCCAGGGGTGAGGGTGTAGGCGTAGTTCCGGCGAAGGTAGGCGGCTACCGCCCGGGCCGTCTCAAGGGCGGTCTTTTTCCGGAGTTTGCGGGCCAAGGCCTCAAGTTCCGGGGAAAGCTCCTCCGGCAGGAAGAGAAAATCCGAGGGTGGTCTTTCCTTGGGGATTTCCGGTCCGAGAAGGACCCTTATCCGCCAGAGGGCGGGCTCAAAGACCTCGCTCTGAAGGACCACGGTCCCTTCCGGGCCGGGTCTTGCCCGCGGGCCCTTAAGGGTTTTTACGGAAAGGGCATAGCCCGGGACCGGAAGCCCCCGGGTCTCAACCTGGGGAAGGACCTCTATCTCGGCCGCCTTACCGAAGATTCTCTTTACCGAAAGGCGCGGCCCGGAAATTGCCCGCCAGATCCCGCGCCGGTAGCGATAGACATAGACCCGGAAATAGGGCCTTTCCGGCCGGGGTCCGGAGAGCCACCGGACCCGGAAGGCCACGGAAGGATCCTCCTTCAAGGCGGAGATCCTCCCCGGGGCCACCTCCTCGGAAAGGCCGGTTCTTGCCGCCCCGAAGGGGGCGGAAAAGAGGGTAAAACGCGGGCGGGGTAAAAACAAAAAGTAGAGCACCGTAAGGAGGAGAATCCCCGCCGAAAGAAGGACCCCGAGCCCGGAAAGCCGCAGGATGAAAGGGGGCGAAAGGGAGGGGACCTCGGATGCGGCGTAGAGGAAGATCAGGGCCGTGACCAGGATCAGGGTTTCAAGGAGGAACACCCCGGCATAAAGGAGGTCTATGCGGATCACCGCGGCCCCCACCAGGAGAAGGAGGGCCAGAAGGAGGATCTGGAGGAGATCCCGCCGCGTACGGGGCCCGAGGATCTTGACCAAGGAAAGGACCAGAATGAGACCCAAGGACTCCCGGATGAGGTTCTCAAGCCTTAAGCGCAAAAGGACCCAGGTAAGGTAGGGAAGGATGAGGGCGAGCTGGGCCCTCAGGGAAAGGGGCCGGAAGGTCTTCTTCCTGAGGGAAAAAAGGAGGTAGAGGAGGCCCGCAGTCCAGAAGATAAGGGCCTCCCTCGGGAATTCCTTTAAGAGGAAAAGGACCGGGGGGATGAGGGCCAGGAGGGAAAGGAACCAGGCCGGGGTGAGGGATTCAAGTTCACGCATGGGCCAGGGCCTCAAGGAGTCTTTTCCGGTGCTCCGGGCCCTTTCCCGGAGGGATGACTTCCCCGCGAAGCCTTAACCCCACCTCCATCCCCCGGGCAAGGGCCGAAAGCACCCGGTGTGTGGCCCGGGAGATGGCGATCTCGGTAGGATGGCCGAGGTCAATTAGGATCTTTCTTCCCGAGGGCCCGGCAAATTCCTTGACCAGAAGCCCTCCGGTGCGGGCGCTTGCCCTCCAGGCAATACGCGAGGCCGGAACCCCCTCCCGGTAGGGCTCAAGCCCTGAGAGATCCTCGGGCTCCCCGGAGTCCGCGGAATCTCCTCCGTAAAACGCTGCGGCCTCCTCCCCGGGGATCTCCCTTACCGGGCCGGGATAAGGCCGGGGATAGACGGTGAGGGTGAGGTTTAAGGAAAGGTAGCGCGTGCGCCGGAAAAAGCCCAGGGGATAGCCCGAAGAAAGGGAGAGGGTCTCAAGCCTTACCCTTCCCCGCCTCGGGAGGCACAGCCAGAGAAGGACCCGGGTTCTCCTCCGGAAGTAGGGAAGGAGGGTTTCCCCGTAAGGGGAGGTAAGACGCAGAAAGAAACAGGGCCAGCGGGGTCCGTAAAGGTGGAGGACGAAGGGGGCGGAAAGACCACAGAAGACCTCCTCCGGGGGCCTGATCTCCACCCGGACCTCGCGCAGGTTGAACCAGGAGAAAAGCCCGGAGAGGGTCATTAAGGAAAGGAGCCCCGCGGCGGAAAGGTAAAGGAGGTTGTTTCCGGTGTTTACCGCGGCCATCCCCACGGCCACGGTGAGGGCGATGAGGATGTAGCCCGAAAGGGTGATCCGGACGCGGTATCTCCTCCTCACCAGGGCACCGGGACCTGTCTTAGGAATTCCCGGAGAAAGGCCTCCCGTTCGGAAGGGGAAAGCTCGGCCCGGGGGATCAGGCGATGATAGGCCACGGGGACGAAGACCTCCTTGACCTCATCCGGGGTGACGAAGTTCCGGCCCCGGATGTAGGCCAGGGCCCGGGCCGCGGCCTTTAGGGCCAGAAGTCCCCGGGTGGAAAAACCGTAGCGCATCTCCGGGTGTTTTCTGCTGGCCTCGGCTAAGTTTAAAAGATACTCCAGGAGCTTTTCTGCGACCGTAAGCCCCCGGGCCTCGGCCTTAAGGGCCAGCCATTCCTCCCGGGAGAGCACCGGGGAAAGCTCCCGGGCGGCCTCGTAAAGGCCGTCGGCCTGAAGCACGGCCTTTTCCTCCTCCCGCGGCGGATAACCTAAGGAAAGCCGCATGAGGAAGCGGTCAAGCTGGGATTCGGGAAGCGGATAGGTGCCGTAAAGGTCAAGCGGATTCTGGGTGGCGATGACCATGAAGGGCTCCGGAAGGGGATAGGGCTTCCCCGAGACCGAGACCCGGCCCTCGGCCATAGCCTCAAGGAGGGCGCTCTGGGTGCGGGGGCTTGTGCGGTTTATCTCGTCGGCCAGGAACACGTGGGTAAAGATGGGCCCGGGATGAAAGACGAAACGCCCCTCGCTGGCCTGCCAGACCTCGGCCCCCAGGATGTCCGCCGGAAGGAGATCACTGGTAAATTGCACCTTACGAAACTCACAGCCCGTAACCCGGGCCAGCGCTACGGCCAGCGTGGTCTTGCCTGTGCCGGGGAGGTCCTCAAGTAAAAGATGACCTCCGGCCAGGAAACAGGCCACGGAAAGCTCCACCACCTCGGCCCTTCCCCGGAGGACCGTGTTAAGCACCCGGATGAGTTCCGAAACCCTGGCTCGCACTTTTCCCCCTGCGCTTTCATTGTAGCGTGTTAAAATGCCGGAAAAAAGAAAGGAGCCGGCTCAGGATGAGGGTCACGCTGCTTGACTACGGGGCAGGGAATGTGCGAAGCGTGGTAAACGCCCTCCGGGCCTTGGGGGCCGAGGTGCAGACCGTGAAACGCCCGGAGGACATCCTTTCTGCCGAACGCTTAGTCTTTCCGGGGGTGGGAAACTTCGGGAGCATCATGCGGGCCTTACACGAAAAGGGTTTTGTGGAACCCTTACGCGAATACCTGCGAAAGAATCGGCCTTTTCTCGGTATCTGCCTCGGGCTTCAGGTCCTTTTTGAGGGCAGCGAGGAGGCCCCGGGGGTGGCCGGGCTTTCGGTCTTTCCCGGGTTCGTGCGCCGTTTCAGGGTTTCGCTTTCCGTGCCGCACATCGGCTGGAACGGCCTAAAACCTGCCAAACCATCCCGTCTCTTCCGGGGGCTTTCCGGGGAGGAAAAATTCTACTTTGTCCATTCCTATTACGTGGATCCCGCGGACCCCGCCCTGGCCCTTACCCGCACGGACTACGGGGTGGAGTTTGTGTCAGCGGTAGAAAGCGGAAACATCGTGGCTCTTCAGTTCCATCCGGAAAAAAGCGGGCCCGCGGGGTTAAAGATCCTTGAAAACTTTCTCTCCCCGGAGGGCGAGGCCGTGCTCCCCCCGCGCATCCCGGAAAGGACCCGGCTTGCCAAACGCATTGTGGCCTGCCTTGACGTGCGCTCCGATGACGAGGGGCGCCTGGTGGTGACCAAGGGTCTTCAGTACGACGTGCGCGAGGGCGGCCGAGTGCGGGACATGGGGGACCCGGTGGATCTCGCCCACCTCTATTTCCGCGAGGGGGCGGACGAAATCACCTTCTTAAACATCACGGGCTTCAGGCACTTCCCTCTTAAGGACCAGCCCATGCTTGAGGTGCTAAGGCGCACCTCGGAGCGGGTCTTCGTGCCCCTTACCATAGGGGGCGGCATCCGGGACTTTACCGATCGGGACGGAACCAGCTATACGGCCCTTCAAGTGGCCTCGGCCTATTTCCGGGCCGGGGCGGACAAGGTCTCCATCGGCTCGGATGCGGTCTACATCGTTGAGGATTACCTTCGCCGCGGAGGCCCCTCCGGGAACTCCTCCATTGAGACCATCTCCCGGGTCTACGGCCGGCAGGCGGTGGTCATCTCCATTGATCCCAGGAGACGCTATGTGAAAAGCCCTTCCGAGACTGAGCACCCGGTGATTGAGACCGAGATTCCGGGGCCTAACGGGGAGCGCTACTGCTGGTTCCAGTGCACGGTAAAGGGCGGGCGCGAGGCCCGTGAGGTGGACGCGGTGACGCTCGCCCGGGTCTGCGAGGAGCTCGGGGCCGGAGAGATCCTTCTTAATAGCATAGACCGCGACGGGACCAACCTGGGCTATGACCTGGAGCTGATCCAGGCGGTCTCCGAGGCGGTGAGCATCCCGGTCATCGCCTCAAGCGGGGCCGGGCGGCCCGAGCATTTTTACGAGGTCTTCACTCGCACCCGAGCCGAGGCGGCCCTTGCCGCAGGTATCTTCCACCGCCGCGAGGTGGAGATCCCGGCGGTGAAACGCTACCTAAGGGAAAGAGGCATCGAGGTCCGCCTTGCTTAAACTGGCGGAGTTTCTAAAGGCTTGTGCCCAATTCAGCCGCGAAAACCGGGTACCTCTTATTCTCGTAGGAGCCTTCGCTCTCAAGGCCTATGGTCTTGCACGCATGACCGGCGACCTGGATCTTCTCACGGGTAAAGACTTTCAAAACCAGGTGGAAACCTTTCTTGCCGGTCTAGGATTCGAGATCTTCTCGGTTTCTCCGGGCTTTGCAGGCGCATTACATCCTCTGGGTGGAAGAGTAGATCTCATCTATGTAGACCGAAAAACTCTGGAAAAATTCCTGGAGGAAGCTCGACAGGAGGAGATTTTTCCGGGAGTGATTTTTCCTGTACCCTCTCCTCGGCATTTAGCCGCTCTCAAAGTTTTTGCCGTAAGCAACCAACCTGAAAAATTAGATCGGGAGTGGGCTGATCTTTCTTGGATGGTGGCTCAAAAACTGGTATCTTGGAAAGAAATCCGTAAACTGGCACAAAGATATGAAGCGAGAGCCGTGCTTCGAAGACTGGATTCCGGAGTTTAAAGATCTTCGGGGCCCCTCTTTAGGGCCTCCCGATTTACCTTTTGCAGAATATATAGAATTTTTAGAACAAAACGACTTCTGGAAGGAGACGAAGCCTCTGCCCAAACCATCCCCTAAATACTTCTGGCTACCTGATGAGTAAGGAGTTTTTACTTACCGCAGCCTGGTTGTTTCCGGCCTGGGACACCGAGCCCCTCCGGGAAGGGGCCCTCCTCATCCAGGGCACCCAAATCGTAGAGATTGGGCCGGCTGGGGAATTAAAATCCAAATATCCCTTTGTGCCGACAGAAGATCTCGGTCAGGCCCTTATCTTCCCCGGGCTGGTTAACGCCCACACCCACGCCTCCATGACTATCTTCCGGGGGCTGGCCGACGATCTCCCCCTCATGACCTGGCTTCAGGAATACATCTTCCCGGTAGAAAGTCATCTCAAGGCAGAATGGGTTTACTGGGGGGCGAAGCTTGCCGTGGCCGAGATGCTTCGCTCCGGGGTCACCTGTTTCTGCGACATGTATCTCTTTGAGCCTTGGGTAATCCGGGTGGTGGAGGAGACCGGGGTGCGGGCCGCGCTCGGGGAGGGGCTCTTTGACTTTCCCTCCCCGGGCTACGGGCCGCTGGAGGCCGGCCTGGCTCTAACCGAAGACCTCCTAAAGGGTTATGAAAAACACCCCCGGATAAATATCATCGTATGTCCGCATGCGGTCTATACCTGCTCCCCCGAGACTCTTAAAAAAGTCTGGGAAATCGCCGAGCGCCATGACGCCTTAGTGCATATCCACCTTTCCGAAACCAAAGAGGAGGTAAAACAGTGCCTTGAACGCTACGGACGGCGTCCGGTGGCCCATCTCAGGGAATTGGGATTGCTAAACGAAAATCTCCACGTGGCCCACGCGGTGGAGCTTACCGAAGAGGAGATCGAGCTTCTTGCCGAAAGAAAGGTCTCCGTAGCCCATTGTCCGGAAAGCAACCTCAAGCTCGGCTCAGGGGTAGCCCGGGTACCGGAGATGGTAGCAGCCGGAGTAAGGGTTACCCTTGGAACCGACGGGCCAGCCAGCAACAACGACCTCGATCTCCTCTCGGAAATGCGAACCGCAGCCCTCATTCAGAAAGGCTTGCGCCGAGACCCAACCGTCCTTCCGGCCCAAGAAGTCTTCCGTATGGCCACCGAGGAGGGGGCAAAAGCCTTGGGGTTTCCCCGCTGTGGACGCCTTGAGCCCGGCTTTGAGGCCGACCTTGCGGTGCTTGACCTTTTGCGGCCGGATCTCACCCCGATCCACGATCCGCTCTCACTTCTGGTCTATAGCGCCCGGGCCGGGGCGGTCTCCGGGGTGATGGTCGCCGGGCGCTGGCTCCTTCGCGAGGGTCAAATCCTCACCTTTGACGAGGCCGAGACCCGGGAGCGGGTCCTGGCCGTTGCCCGCGAGATTCAGGACCTGGTAAAAAGCCGGTCTTAAATCAAGTCCAGAAAATCCGGCCCGAAAAGATCTTTCCAGTAAACTACATGCATACCATTTATTCGGGCCAGTCGTTTCTCCGGAACCACACAGATCAAACGGGCCCCGGGGTGTTCTTTTCCGAAAGAAAGAAGGCCTGAGAGATCTTTTTTGTGAAGTCTCCCCCCGGTTTTTATCTCTATGGCCCAGAGACGCTCTCCCTCTTCCATAACGAGGTCCACCTCCGCTCCGGAGGAAGTGCGCCAGAAAAAAAGCCGGGCCGGACGCTCTCGATAGCTTATTAAACGTTGAACCTCAAGAATGATGAAATGTTCAAAAAGGAGGCCGAAAACGGTAGGCACACGGATGCTTTCCGGGGTAAACCGCCCGCACAAAGCATTGATCACTCCGAGATCAAAGAGATAGTACTTGGGATGGGATATAAGACGCTTGCGCCGGCTCCTGAGATAGGGAGGAAGACGCAGGGCCACCAGGGTGTCCTCGAGGATTTCATAATAGGTTTTTACGGTTTTGGACCGCACCCCGGTCTCCCGAGCGATGGTGGAATAGTTAACGATTTTTCCGCTCTGATCCGCGGCTATCTCCAGAAAACGGCTGAAGGCCTCCGCATTCCTTACCAGGGCTTCGTCAAGAATTTCTTCCTTGAGATAGGTTTCGGCATAGGCTCTTAGGGTGCGAAAGGCCTCCTCCACAGGCTCATCCACCACCGGAGGAAGACTCCCTTTGAGAAGGACCTCTTCCAGAGAAAACCTTTCTCCCAGTTCGAGAAAAGTTAAGGGGTAGAGGCGGTATTCCCAGGCCCGGCCGGCAAGAAGATTTACCGAAGTCCGTTTCAGTTTCCTGGCGCTTGAGCCGGTCATAATGAAGTGCACGCGGCCTTTGTATTTTTCAAGCAGGAGATGGACTTCGTCGAGCACCGAGGGAATCTTCTGGATCTCGTCCACGAAGACCGTAAGTGCATCGCGGCTTCGCACTATTTCGTATTCCACATCTTCCAGAAAACTCGAAGGGCGTGAACGATAGCGCCAGAAAATATCCCTCCGCAAAAAGTCCAGCCTAATAGCCCGCTGCCCTTCAAGAAGCCGGGTTATGAGGGTGCTTTTCCCGGTCTGCCGGGGACCGAAAAGGAAAAAACTCCGCTTCCCTATCGGCAAACGAATAAGACGGGGATAAAACACAGGTTAAATATACCCTGCATTTTTAACCCTACAAGTTAAAAATGCAGGGATTTTTAAACCCTACTCCCTGATCTGGCCCTCCCCGAAAACGATAAACTTCATGGCCGTAAGCTCTTCCAGGGCCATGGGGCCGTAGGCATGAAGCTTGGTGGTGGAGATCCCGATCTCGGCCCCGAGGCCCAGCTCTCCGCCGTCGTTAAACCGCGTGGAGGCGTTCACCATGACCACCGAGGCGTCAACCTCGCGCAAAAACCGCATGGCCCGGTGGTAGTCCTCGGTAACAATGGACTCGGTATGGTTTGAACCGTAGCGGGCGATGTGCCTTAAGGCCTCGTCCATGGAGGAGACCACCCGTACTGCAAGGATAAGATCCAGGTACTCGGCCTCCCAGTCCTCCTCCGTGGCTTCCCTGGCCCAGGGGATGAGTCGCCGGGTCTCGGGGCAGCCCCGGATCTCAACCCCGTGGGCCTTAAAATCCTCGGCCACCACCGGTAAGAACCTCTCGGCCACCTCCCGGTGCACCAAAAGGGTCTCCATGGCGTTACAGACTCCGGGCCGCTGTACCTTGGCGTTCACCGCGATGCGACGGGCCATCTCAAGGTCCGCGTATTTGTCCACATAGACGTGGCAGACTCCTTTGAAGTGTTTTAAGACCGGGATGCGGGAGTTCTCGGTCACGAAGCGGATGAGCCCCTCGCCTCCGCGGGGGATGATGAGGTCGATGTATTCGTCCAGTTTAAGGAGCACGTTTACCGCCTCGCGATCTGTGGTGGGGATGACCTGTACGGCCTCCTCCGGGGCTCCGGCACTCTTAAGGGCCTCCTGGAAGATTTTGGCGAGCGCCAGGTTGGAATGGATGGCCTCCGAGCCCCCCCGCAGGATGACCGCATTTCCGCTCTTAAAACACAAACCGGCGGCATCAATGGTCACATTGGGCCGGCTCTCATAGATCATGGCGATCACCCCGAGGGGGATTCGCATCCGTCCCACCCAGAGACCGTTTGGCCGCCGCCACATCTTCACCACCTCGCCCACCGGATCCGGAAGGGCCGCCACCTCCTCAAGCCCCCGGGCCATGCCCTCAATGACCTTGTCCGAAAGCGTAAGCCGATCTATAAGGGCCGAAGAAAGCCCCTTTTCGCGGGCGTAGGCCAGATCCTTTTCGTTTTCGGCCTGAAGGAAGGCCTTCTCCTCCCGCAGCCGCTTTGCGGTCTCAAGCAACACCCGGTTTTTCACCTCCGTGGAAAGAGAAGGGAGCTTTTGCGCCGCCTCCCGGGCCTTCCTGGCAATCTCGGTTACCATCTCCAGGATCTCGCTCATTTTCTTCCTCCTCCGTGGTCAATCTGGGAATGGAAAGGTTTCTTCTATTTAAACTAAAGACTCCCCAAAGGCAACCGAAACCTTTATAAAGGAAAGTATGCCCGCTTTCGAACACTATTTCCTGGTCAAGGCCGAAAATCTTGAGGAAGCCATCCTACGGGTGGCTCATTTCATTGAACGATACGAACTCCTTTCCTATGATAATTTAGAGTTTTTTTCCGGAAGATTCTTTACCTGCCACCCATCCTCGATTTTTTGAAATCCTGGCCCACGCGGAGGAAGAGAACCGGAAGACCTTACAAAAGCTTTTTGGGGAATTAGCCCGGGAAGGATACGGACGGTTCGAAGATCTAGCCGAGGTCCCTCAGGGCTATCTATCCAAGCTCTTTCATACCATAGCTCATCTTTTAGACGGCTTTATGGGCATCGATTCCTATTTTTATAATCTGATAGAGGATTCTCACTGGGTAAGTCCGACTTTAAAGAAAGAACTTGAGGAATCGCCTCACGATTTCTGGCTTATCCGCCTTTTAGGGCACACGAAGGTATCCGAACCCCGCTTTGAAATGCTCAATCCCGAACGCCTGGTAAAAGCTTGAGATCCATCCGGCCCGGTAAGGGATCTAAGCCAGATAATCGCTTAAGATAATCAGTAAGCATAGTTTTATTATGAAGAGCCTCAGCAGGGATTCCCATGATTAATCGGCTATTTTTTTCTGGGTGCCGCCCAGAACAACCTCAAATTGTGGAACCGGCGCAGGGAATCTGCGTTTTTTCAGAATCTTTAAAAACCGTTCTTCCGCCGGACTTTCAAGTCGCTCTTCATCAATATCAACCTCAACCTAAGGGTGACAAAATCGCCTTACAGTAACAGGGGTGGATAATAAACTTGACAAGGGCTTTAAGGGTCGTTATATATGAGGTCGCCTCTTGCGGGACAAAGTCCCGGGGGGGTCTTTTTAAGATTTTAAGTAGGGGAAAGGGGATGCCGACTTTTAATCAACTGGTAAGATACGGCCGGAAAAAGAGGAAAAGCAAGTCCAAGTCTCCGGCGCTTGAGGGTTGCCCTCAGAAACGGGGGGTCTGTGTGCGCGTCTACACTACCACCCCCAAAAAGCCCAATTCCGCTCTGCGGAAAGTGGCCCGTGTGCGGTTGACCAACGGTATTGAGGTTACGGCCTACATTCCGGGTATAGGGCATAACCTTCAGGAGCACTCGGTGGTTCTGGTGCGCGGTGGGCGAGTTAAGGATCTTCCGGGGGTGCGTTATAAGATTATTCGAGGGGCGCTTGACGCCGCCGGGGTGCAGGATCGGAGGAAGTCTCGCTCCAAGTATGGAGCTCCCAGACCGAAATAAGGAGCGTTGAGAAATGCCGCGGAGAGGTCCGGTTCCAAAGCGAGAGATTTTGCCAGATCCAAAATATAATAGTGTGCTGGTGGCCAAGTTCATTAACTGTCTCATGCGGGACGGAAAGAAGAGTGTGGCTCGCAGGATCTTTTACGGGGCCATGGATCTTCTGGAGAAAAAGTCCGGCGGAGAGGATCCCCTTAAAATCTTTGAGAAGGCGGTGGAGAATTGTAAGCCCCTTCTTGAGACTCGCTCGCGACGGGTGGGAGGGGCTACCTATCAGGTGCCCATGGAGGTGAGGCCGGAGCGACAGCTTTCGCTGGCTATTCGCTGGCTTATTCAGGCGGCTAGGGAGCGTTCGGAAAAGACCATGGTGGAGCGCCTGGCCAATGAGCTATGGGATGCTTATCATGAACGCGGTGCGGCCATAAAGAAAAAAGAGGATACGCACCGCATGGCGGAGTCCAACCGGGCCTTTGCCCATTATCGCTGGTAGGGACTATAATCCGGGAATATGTATAGCCCCCCTCTCACAAGTGGTGGGGGCGTTTATTTTGATGTTTGAAATAAGGAGGCGAGAGTAAGGCCATGGATGCGGAAGCTCTGAAAAAATTGAAGTTCACGCGCAACATTGGGTTTGTGGCCCATATTGACGCCGGGAAGACCACCACCACGGAGCGCGTCCTTTATTACACCGGGCGGACCCACAAGATTGGTGAGGTCCACGAGGGTACGGCCACCATGGACTTTCTGCCCCAGGAGCAGGAGCGCGGGATCACCATTACTTCGGCGGCTACCACCTGTTTCTGGAAGGGGCACAAGATCAACATCATCGACACCCCTGGACACGTGGATTTCACCATCGAGGTGGAGCGGAGCCTCCGGGTCCTTGATGGGGCGGTGGTCATCTTCTGTGCGGTGGGCGGAGTGGAGCCGCAATCCGAGACCGTATGGCGGCAGGCCAACAAATACAAGGTTCCCCGGCTGGCCTTTGTGAACAAGATGGATCGGCTGGGGGCCAATTTCGAGCGGGTGGTGGAGGAGATCAAGACCCGTCTCGGGGCCACGCCTCTCCCTCTCCAGATCCCCATCGGAGCCGAGGATAGTTTTGTGGGGGTGGTGGATCTTATCGGGATGAAGGCCATCGTCTGGGAAGAGGAGACCCTGGGGGCCAAGTATCATTTCGAGGAGATTCCCGCGGAGCTCAGGGACAAGGCCGAGGAATACCGGACCAATCTTCTGGAGACCCTGGCCGACATAAACGATGAGATCATGGAGAAGTACCTCGAAGGGGAGGAGATTTCCGAGGAGGAAATAAAGAAGGCCGTGCGCGAGGGGACGCTGGCCTTCAAGATCGTGCCGGTTCTCTGTGGTTCGGCCTTCAAAAATAAAGGGGTGCAGCCTCTTCTGGATGCTATCGTGGATTATCTGCCCTCGCCGCTCGATATTCCGCCGGTCAAGGGTTACAATCCCGAAACCGGAGAGGTAGAGGAACGGGTTACCGATCCCGACCAGCCTCTGGCAGCCCTCGCCTTCAAGATCATGACCGATCCTTACGTGGGGACCCTGACCTTTCTCCGTATTTATTCCGGAAAGCTTGAGTCCGGGGTTACGGTTTACAATTCCACCAAACGGAAGAGGGAACGAATTGGTCGTCTGGTGCGCATGCACGCCAAGCACCGGGAGGAGATTTCCAGCGCCGAGGCCGGAGACATCGTGGCCGCGCTGGGTCTTCGGGTGACCACCACCGGGGATACTCTCTGTGACGAGACCAGACCCATCGAGCTTGAAAGGCTTGAGATTCCGGATCCGGTGATCTCCATCGCCGTGGAGCCCAAAACCAAGGCCGATCAGGAAAAATTGGCTAATGCCCTTCAGAAGATTGCCCTGGAGGACCCTTCCTTCCGGGTCCAGACCGATCAGGAGACCGGCCAGACCCTCATCTGGGGTATGGGGGAGCTTCACCTTGAGATCATCGTGGACCGGCTGGTGCGGGAGTTTAAGGTGGGGGTGAATGTGGGCCGCCCGGAGGTGGCCTATAAAGAGACCATTACCACCTCGGCCGAAGCGGAGGGCAAGTACATCAAGCAGACCGGAGGTCGCGGACAGTACGGTCATGTGAAGCTGGTGCTTGAGCCCAATCCCGGGAAGGGGTTTGAGTTTATTTCCGAGATTGTGGGGGGAGCCATTCCCAAGGAGTTTATTCCGGCGGTGGAAAAGGGTGTGAAGGAGGCCATGGAGCAGGGGGTGCTTGCGGGCTATCCGGTGGTGGATGTGCGGGTGAGGCTGGTGGACGGAAGTTATCACGAGGTGGACTCCTCGGAGCTGGCTTTTGCCATCGCGGGTTCGCTGGGCTTTAAAGAGGCGGCCAAGAAGGCCAATCCGGTGCTTCTTGAGCCCATCATGAAGCTTGAGGTGGTCACGCCGGAGGAGTATCTGGGGGATGTTCTGGGGGATATCTCCTCCCGTCGCGGTAAAGTGGAGGGGATGGATGCCCGGGGGAACGTAAAGGTCATTCGGGCCTTTGTCCCCCTTGCAGAAATGTTCGGATATGCTACACAATTGCGGTCGCTTACGCAGGGGCGGGCGAATTTTACCATGCAGTTTTCGCACTACGAGAAGGTACCGGCCCATCTGGCCGAGGAGATCATAAAGAAAGCCAAAGGGGTGTAGGGGAGGTAAGAGATGAGCAAGCCGAAGTTTGAGCGGAAGAAGCCGCATTTGAACATTGGGACGATAGGGCACATAGACCATGGGAAGACGACGTTGACGAGTGCGATCACGCGGGTGTTATCGACGCGAGGTTGGGCGGAGTGGGTACCGTTTGACAATATAGACAAGGCACCGGAGGAGAAGCAGAGGGGGATAACGATTCAGTTAGCGCATGTGGAGTATGAGACGGAGAAGAGGCATTATGCGCATGTAGATTGTCCGGGGCATGCGGACTACATCAAGAACATGATCACGGGGGCGGCGCAGATGGATGGATCGATACTGGTGGTGGCGGCGACGGATGGTCCGATGCCGCAGACGCGGGAGCACATATTGTTGGCGAGGCAGGTGAATGTCCCGGCGATAGTGGTATTTATGAACAAGGTGGACATGGTGGATGATGAGGAGTTATTGGATTTAGTGGAGTTAGAGGTGAGGGAGTTATTGAGCAAGTATGGTTATGATGGGGACAATGCGCCGGTGGTGAGGGGTAGTGCGTTGAAGGCCTTGGAGTGTGGATGTGGGAAGGAGGAATGTCAGTGGTGTGGTGCGATATGGGAGTTGATGAAGGCGGTGGACGAGTACATACCGGAGCCGGTGAGGGAGGTAGACAAGCCGTTTTTGATGCCGATTGAGGATGTATTCAGCATAAGTGGGCGAGGGACGGTGGTGACGGGGAAGGTAGAGCGTGGGGTATTGAAGCCTGGGGATGAGGTAGAGATAGTGGGGTTGAGGCCGACGGTGAAGACGGTGGCGACGAGTGTGGAGATGTTTAGGAAGATCTTGGATGAGGCGTTGCCTGGTGACAACATAGGGGTGTTGTTGAGGGGGGTAGGCAAGGATGAGGTAGAGAGGGGGCAGGTATTGGCGCAGCCTGGTAGTATTACGCCGCACACGAAGTTTAGGGCGGAGGTATATGTATTGAAGAAGGAGGAGGGTGGTCGGCACACGCCGTTTTTTAATGGGTATCGTCCGCAGTTTTATTTTCGGACGACGGATGTGACGGGG
>JALWCD010000257.1:15468-17409 GCA_027036915.1 Thermodesulfatator sp.
TTGATCAAGCCGGTGGCGATGGAGGAGGGGTTGAGGTTTGCGATCCGGGAGGGTGGCCGTACGGTAGGGGCCGGAGTGGTCACCAAGATCCTGGAATAAAGGAGCCGGGGTATGGCCAAGAAGGGTGACGCGCGGGTTATTATTCATTTACAGTGTACGGAGTGCAAACGTCGGAATTACACCACGACCAAGAACCGGCGGAATACGCCGGATCGTTTGGAGCTCAAAAAGTATTGTCCCTGGGATCGGCGGCACACCCTTCACCGGGAGGTTAAAGGGAAGTAAAATTAGGATTGTAAATAAGGCAGGCCAGTAGCTCGAACTGGTAGAGCACCGGACTCCAAATCCGGGGGTTGGGGGTTCGAATCCTCCCTGGCCTGCCATTTTTTAAATTTTTAAGAGGCGGGGGATGGCCAAGGCGACCAAGGGCAGGAAAGCGAAAGGATTGACGGCCGGCGAGGGGAAGGTGGCCTCCCTGCGGGATTTTCAGGAGAAGGGCTGGTGGTCGCAGGGGGTGCGTTTCCTCAAGGAGGTCAGGATCGAGTTCAAGAAGATCACCTGGCCCTCCCGCAAGCAGACCCTGGCTACCACGGCCGCGGTTCTGTCCTTTACGCTTTTTATAGCCTTTTATCTGGGGCTGGTGGATCTTGTGCTTTCCAAAATAGTGCAATGGCTGGTGTATTGAGATGCCCTGGTATGTAGTTTATGTCTGGTCCGGAAAGGAGAAGGCGGTCAAGGAGGCTCTGGAGCGGGCCTTTGAGGAGGCGGGGCTTGCGGAGACCCTGGAGGAGGTGGTGGTGCCTCCGGAAAAGATTATCGAGGTGGTCTTCAGCCCGGAGAAGCACGTTTCGCGCCGGTTTTATTCTGGCTATGTGCTGGTGAGAATTGCGGATGGGGAGAGGGCCTTTGAGATCTTGCGAAACGTAGAAGGTGTGGTAGGGATAATGGGCGACGGGCAGCCGCGGGCACTGGCCGAGGAGGAGGCCCGTAAGCTCCTGGAGCAGATTACCGTAGAGGAGATCAAGCCCAAGCCCAGGTATCAATTCATGCCTGGGGACAGGGTGCGGATTACGGAGGGGCCCTTTGCCAACTTTCATGGGGTGGTGGACGAGGTCAAGCCGGACAAGGGTAAGGTCAGGGTGCTGGTAAGTATTTTCGGGCGAGAGACGCCGGTTGAGATTGAATTTGCGCACGTGCAGAAGATATAGAGGGGTGAGTCATGGCTAAGAAGGTCATAGGGGTGATCAAGCTTCAGCTGCCTGCGGGACAGGCCAATCCGGCGCCGCCGGTGGGCCCGGCCCTGGGTCAGTATGGCGTAAACATCATGGAGTTCTGTAAGGCCTTTAACGCCAAGACCAAGGGCCAGGAGGGCATGATCATTCCGGCGGTCATCACGGTTTATGCCGATCGGTCCTTTACCTTTGAGCTCAAAACCCCTCCGGCCTCGGTGCTGCTCAAGAAAGCGGCCGGGATAGAGAAAGGGGCGCACGCCACCAAGAAGGAGATCGTGGGCAAGGTAACGCGCAAGCAGGTGGAAGAGATCGCTAAAATGAAGATGAAGGATCTCAATGCGGCGAGTCTTGAGGCCGCCATGCGTATGATTGAAGGTACGGCCAAGAGTATGGGGATCGAGATCGTGGATTGAGGTGAGGGGAGATGGCTAAGAGGGGCAAGAAGTATCGTGAGGCTTTAGCTAAAATAGACCGCACCAAGCGTTATACCTTTGAGGAAGCGGTAAAGCTGGCCCTGGAGAACGCCTACGCCAAGTTTGACGAGACGGTGGATGTGGCGGTGGTGCTGGGGGTGGATCCCCGGCATGCGGACCAGATGGTGCGGGGTTCGGTGGTGCTTCCGCACGGCACGGGCAAGACGGCCAGGGTGGTGGTCTTTGCCAAAGGGGACAAGGCCAAGGAGGCCGAGGCGGCCGGTGCGGACTACGTG
>JALWCD010000258.1:0-855 GCA_027036915.1 Thermodesulfatator sp.
TTACGGCGATTGCAACGGTTCGGCAACGGTGACAGCATCCGGAGGAACGGCACCGTATAACTACCTGTGGAGTAACGGAGGCGTTTCGGCAACAGGAACGGGATTCTGTGCACAAACCTATACGGTTACCGTTACCGATGCAAATAATTGTACTACAACCAATAATGTAACCATTACTGAACCGCCACAGATTGTAATCAATCTGGTTAGTGCTCAGGATGCTTCTTGTCCGGGAAGTGCCGACGGATCAATAGATGTTTTACCGACAGGAGGGTCGGGCATTTACAACTATCAATGGTTCGGCACACCGAGCACAGGTTCAACGGCAGGGCAACTTGCGGCAGGTACTTATACGGTTATAGTTTCTGATGCCAACGATCCAACTTGTCAGGTAGATACAGCGTTCTCTATAGGTGAACCATCTAATATTGTAGCCGATTTAAATGCAATTCCTGCTACTTGCGGACAAGATAATGGTGAAGCTTTTATTGAAAATATTTCAGGTGGTACCGGTCCATATACTTGGACTTGGTCTCCTTGTAGTTCAAATTGTTCTAATGATACAATTTATAATTTGGCATCAGGTATTTATCAAGTCCAGATATTTGATAGTCATAATTGTTATTCACAGTACCATATAACAGTGGGGAATATTCCGCCGCCAAATATTACACAAGTTACGACTACCGATGTTTCTTGTCACGGAGGAAATGATGGAACGGCAACAGTTTCTATAGATGGGAATGGAACACCACCATATGTTTTTACTTGGTCACCTTATGGGGGGCCTGATTCTTCATCAACAAATTTAATGGCAGGAAATTATATTGTAACAGTGACAGATTCAAATGGATG
>JALWCD010000258.1:865-1616 GCA_027036915.1 Thermodesulfatator sp.
TGATGAACCTGCTCCGGTAGAAATATTTTTAGATGGTCCAACTGATTATTTGTGTATAGGACAATATGCAAATATAACTGCCAGTGCTAATGGCGGAACACCACCCTATTCATTTGTTTGGTCGGACAGTACAATGGATAACGCTCAGGTACAAACGGTTCAACCTACAACAACAACGGTTTACAGTGTTAATGTAACCGATGCCAATGGTTGTACGGCTGATATACCTGTTTCAACCGTAGTAAATGTCTATCCGCCGTTGAGTGTAACAACCACACCCGACCAAGACATTTGTGAAGGTGATAATGCGACTATTCAAGCATTTCCGCAAGGCGGAAACGGTGGTCCTTACACTTATGTATGGAATTACGGAACAGGAAATCCGTTAGATGTTTCTCCTCACCAAACGACTACTTACAGTGTGCTTGTTTACGATAATTGCGGAACACCGCCGGCAAGTGATTCCACTACGGTTTATGTTCATCAGTATCCGCACTTGATTTCAATCAATGGAGCTCAGGGTTGTGAACCGGTATCGGTTATCTTTACACCTGTAGTAACAAGTCCCGACTCAACGGTTACTTATGCTTGGAATTTCGGTGACACACAAACCTCGAACGATTCTACACCTTCGCATGTTTATCAATATGACGGTAATTATGATGTAACCTTGACACTGACATCGGCTTACGGATGTTCCAATGATACGGTATTACATAATCTTGTTCAGGTTTATCCCGTACCGGATGCA
>JALWCD010000259.1 GCA_027036915.1 Thermodesulfatator sp.
CATCGACACCTACCGGCTTTACCGGATTATCGACAGCGAAAAAGAACCCACCGTGATAAACCTTGATTTGGAAGAAATTGATGAAGAAGATTTACCAAGTCGCGAAGAGCTGAACGAACAAAAACGCATTCATTTTATCAAACCCAAAGCGGAAGAGCCGGAAGAAAAACCCAAAAGGCCGCCGGTGGTGAAAGTCCATAAGGAATTTTTCTCCTTTCCCCTGCACCGGCTCCGCTTTAAACTGGGGGCCGTGAGCCTTTGGAAAACCTTTACTTTCCACCCTTACCCCATCGAAATCGAAATCCCCAACTACGACCTCCGGGAAGAGTTTGACGCCATCAAAAATTATTTTTCCAAGGTGTTGAACATCACCAGGATTCACGTAAAGGCCGTCATCACCATGACTGACGATGAGGTCACCAAAGTGGAAGCCCGGTCGGATGAAATCGCCCGAATCAACAAAGAACTGATTGAAAATGTGAAGTTTGAATTTGTGGCCGACACCAAAAAGCGCCGGCTGAAAGTGGATATCGACAAAAGCCTGTTTACCATGGACGAGTATTTCGACACCTTTGGCGACGGCTTCAAACCGGACGGCTTTTATGAGGATGAGCGCGAGCTTTTTGAAGATTTGCTGCAAATTACCGATACGAAACATTATAAAAACCTGCGCTATTTATCCTCCATCCACGCCCACCACATTATGAAACTGCGCTTTGTGCACAAGCCCTTTTCCTTTATCTTTCTGGTGGAAGGCAAGCGGCAATATCATATCATCTGGGAAACACTGGATACCGAAGAAGCCACCTACATCTGGCATATCGAAAAGGATATCAAGGTGTTAAAGCGGACATTAAACAAGATAGACCAGATTCTGAACATCATCAAAGTGCAGGGGAAAACCGCCTACATCAATTCGGCGGAGGAGCCATTCCGGCGCATCTACCACGACTATTCGGATGTCAAAGACGGATTTCTTTTGTGGAAGAATGAGCTGGAAGGGTGTTTGGTTTGAGGGGGGAGTTGTTGGTTGCCGGTTGCTTGTTGCTCGTTGCTGGTTGCTTGTTGCTGGTTTGAAAGTTTCGGGCTCCCTTTTTTACCACTCTTTACAATACTTTACTATCTCTATCTTCTTACCCCCCTCCGCAAGCTTCGGGCGGCAGGCCATCCCTGGCGGGAGGTAAACTGCCTACTTCATACTGCTTACTGTTTACTATGTTGCTGGTTGCCGGTTGCCACCCTACGGGCGGTAAACTGGTTGCTGGTTGCTGGTTTGAAAGTTTCGGGCTCCCTTTTTTACCACTCTTTACAATACTTTACTATCTCTATCTTCTTACCCCCCTCCGCAAGCTTCGGGCGGCAGGCTGCTTACTTCTTACTTTGGAGTCATCACGAAATATTCTGCTCAAATAAAAAACGGTTCTACCACGAATTTAGTGGAAATAATTGACTATATGTTCATCCTTGTACCCAAGGCGGATAATTCCTGTTTGATACGATGATATAGATAAGCTGCCCTTACAGGGCGACATTTGTTCGGCCTACATTTTGCCTGGGGCGTTGCCCCAGGCTGTGATAAGCCGGGCTTTCAGCCCTCCGATGT
>JALWCD010000260.1 GCA_027036915.1 Thermodesulfatator sp.
CCGTAAAGGGTGATGAAAGGGCCGGCCCTTTGGAGAGGAACTCCGGCCCGCTTTAGCCCCTCCCAGGTGAGAATACTTCTCCTTCGGGCCTCTATTATCCTCCGGGCAAGCCGTGGCCCGATCCCCGGGACCCGGAGAAGCTCCTCGTAGGAGGCCCGGCTCACCTCAACCGGGAAAAATTCCGGATGCCTTCGGGCCCAGAAAAGCTTGGGATCCTCCTGAAGGGGAAGGTTTTCTCCCGGGGAGACCAGCTCCTCGTAGCGGAAGCCGTAAAGCCTTAGGAGATAGTCGGCCTGATAGAGGCGTCTTTCGCGCCGGAGCGGGGGCGGGCTTTCCGGCGGGGGGAGTCTCGGGTCAGGGTTTACCGGGAGATAGGCCGAAAAGTACATCCGGGAAAGGAGCCCGTTGCGATAGAGGTTCTGGGCCAGGCGCAAATAGTCGTAGTCCGTCTCCGGGCCGGCCCCGACGATCACCTGGGTGGTGAGGGAGGGGGTCTTTCCGGCCTCAAGGGCCGCCTCGCGGGCCAGGGCCAAGGCCGCAACAAGACAGCGTTTTTCCTTTCCCGGGGCAAGTCTTTTTAAGGTCTTTTCCCGGGCGAACTCCAGATTGGCGCTCACCCGCGTGGCAAGCCTCACCGCCTCGCGCACCTGCTCCGGGGCCGCTCCGGGAAGGATCTTCAGGTGGAGGTAGCCGCGAAAACCGGAGGTTCTTAAGAGCTTGGCGGCCGCAAGGAGGCGCTCCATGGTCGCCTCGGCCGAGCCCTCAACCGCCGAACTCAGGAACACCCCCTTAATAAGCCCCCGGCGGAAGAGCTCAAGGGCCACCTCGGAAAGTTCCCGGGGTTCAAAGGCCGCCCGCGGGATCTCGTTTTCCGCCCGATTCACGCAGTAGGCGCAACGATGACGACACCGGTTGGTGAGAAGGACCTTAAGGAGAGGAAGTCTCTTTCCGGATGCGGTCTGCGCCAGATAAATTCCGGGAAGACGCTTGCGACCCTCAAGGGTCAGCGGGGCCTCGGGGGAAAGCCCTGTTCCGGTGCAGGAGTGGTCGTAGCTGGCCGCGGCCCCGAGAATCTCAAGCTTCTCCCAGGGGGTCATACTTCCTTACGGGAAAGTCTTTTATAAACCTCCTCGTCGTTGCGTTTTCCCACTAAGACTATCCGGAGCTCGTCTCCCTCAGGGTAGTAGATTATGCGATACTCTCCTACATCCACCCTCAGATAAGGATACCCTCGGAGCTGGCGGGCGTCAGGGGGGTGCGGATTTTCGCAGAGAGAAAGAATCTTTCTTACCACCTGACGAAATTGCTTGGGGGGAAGCTTTTCCAGAAAGTCGCGGCTCCTCCGGGAGATGAGCAATTTAAACATCTTTCATCTTTTCAAGGATGAACCGCAGAGATTCCTCCTGAGAGAGGAAGCCCTCTTTTTCCGCCTCCCGGGCCATCTCCGCCCACACTCGATCCTCCATCTCCCGCATCCGCTGGTACTCCTCCCAGGAGATGAGAACCGCAGCCGGTTTTCCGGATTTGCTTATGACCACCGGTTCCCTCCGGGCAAGGTCCAGATACTTTCCCAGCCGATTCTTTACCTCCGAGGCCTTGACCTCCATTGGATACCTCTTTTAGCTTTTTTAGCTATTTTAGCTTAAAAGAAATTGGTGCCGCAAGAGGAATTTCTCCACCCTCTCGGAAAGCTTCTCCGGCGGGGCGGTGGTCTCAAGGCGAAGAAGATTTTCGGCGGGGATCTCCTCCGGGGGCTCAAAGCGTTCCTTCTGGGAAAGATAGATCTCCCATCGACCGTCAGAGGGCTCACCTTCCTTTTTGGCCCGCAAAACAAGCCTTTCCCTAATCACTTCCTCCGGGGCCTCGCAAAGAATGAAAAGGACCTTAGCGTGAAGTCTTTCCGCAAGGCTTAGTACCGCCTGGCGGTGTTTCCTTGCCCGGTAGGTGGCGTCAAGCACCACATCGCGGCCGGCCGAAAGTTCCTTTTCCGCCCGCCTTAAGAGTTCCTGGTAGGTGCGCTCGGTCATCTCCGGGGCGTAGAGCCCGGACTCAAAGGGTTCAAAACGGTGTTCCGAAGGCGGAATTCCGGCAAGCTCCTTGCGCACCACATCGGAATTGAAATGTGCGGCCAGCAGCCGTTCGGAAAGGGTACGGGAGAGCACGCTCTTTCCGGTTCCCGAAAGCCCGAAGACCACGAGAAGAAGCGGCCTTCCCCCGGCGTAGGCGTAGGCCAGATCAAAATAACGTCGGGCCGAGGCGAGAGCTTTTTTACGGGCTTCTTCCGAAAGCCCCGGATCTTCAGAGGTAAAGCAGCCGATCTTTCCCCGCACGTAGGCCCGGTAGCACTTATAAAAATCCAGGACTTCGTAAAGGCCCCGGTCGCCGGAAAGCTCCACGTAGCGTTCAATGAAAAGGCGCGAGAGATGCGGAAGGCCGTGAAAGTCAAGGTCCATGGCCATGAAGGCCAGATCCTGGGCCACATCCCCGCAGCGGAAGCGCTCGTTGAACTCTATACAGTCAAAGACATAGACCTCGCGGAGGTCGTCAAAGCAGACGTTGGCGGAATAAAGGTCCCCGTGTCCGTCGCGGACGAAGCCCTCGCGGATGCGCCGGGAAAAGAGTTCCTTCTTTTCCTCCGTAAAACGGCGCGACCAGGAGACGATGTACTCGTAGCGCAGGCGACTTAAAGCCCGCCCCACGAAGGGCCGGGTCTGTTCAAAGTTTTCCTCCACGTTGAAGCGCACGGTCTCAAGGCTTCCGTAGCGGTTTATCTCCGGGCCGGTTTCGGCCTTCCGAAAAAAGGGGACCAGTTTCCGCACCAGAAGCTCTATGTGTTCGGAGGTAAGCCGCCCTTCGCGGATGAGGCGCCCCATCATCCCTTCCTCGGGAAGGCGCCTCATCTTGACCGCCCAGTCTACCACCTCGCCTTCCGCCTCAAACTTAAGCCCCGCAAGAGTCTTCACCACCGGGACCACCCCGAGATATATCTCCGGGCAGAGCCTCCGGTTTAGGGCCACCTCCCGCTCGCAAAAGTGCCGCCGCTTCTCCAGGGTGGTGAAGTCCAGGAACCCGAAGTCCACCGGTTTTTTCACCTTGTAGACCAGGTCCCCGGCGAGAAAGACCCAGGAGATGTGGGTCTGGCGCAGCTCAACCCTTTCCGGCCGATGGGGATAGGCCTCGGGACGAAGAAGATCCTCTATGCCTTCCATTTTGATCGACTCCCTTTTCATATTTAGGGGATGAGATTTCAGGGGTCAAGGTGTTGGAAGGGTAAAACTTGGGCTTTTTGAAGGCCCGGCCTCTTGAAGCCCTCCGGGCTTTCCTTTAAGCTTGGCTATAAGGAGGAATAAGGCCATGAGGCCCGGGGCCTATGTACCCCAAAATAAAAACCAGAAAATGAAGGGTTCCCGGAAGTGGGCCCAGGCCTGGTTTGTTTTCGTAGGTTTTTCTTTCCTGGGGGGTCTTTTCTTCGGGACGTTCTTTGAGTGGCATTACCGGCGGACGCACCAGGAGCTTCACCGGCTGAGAGCCGAAAACGCCAGACTCTCAAGACGAATAGAGGCCTTGCAGAAAAACCCGGCCCTCTATGAAGAGGTGGCCCGGAAGAAATACGGTTACGTGAAGAAAAACGAACGCCTGATCATCTTTGAAAAAGGGAGGTAGGGGTATGAGTCTTTCCACGTCCGACTTCCGGCGAGGACTAAAAATCGAGTGGGAGGGTAAACCCTACGAGGTCCTGGAGTATCAGCATTCCAAGGTGGCCAAAGGCCAGGCCACGGTGCGTACCAAGCTCCGGGATCTGACCACCGGAAGGGTGCTCGAGGTAAACTTCCGCTCGGGAGACACCTTCGAGAAACCGGATCTCGAAGAGAAGGAGATGCAATACCTTTATCAGGAGGGAGATCGATACGTCTTCATGGATCTTGAGGACTACGATCAGGTCTATCTGGAAAAGGAGCAGCTCGGGGAGGCCTGGAAGTTTCTCCAGGAAAATGTCCATGTCTATGTGCTCTACTATAAGGGAAGACCCATAGGGGTGGAACTTCCCAAGACCGTGGAACTGCGGGTGGTGGAGACTGAGCCCGGAGTGCGGGGGGATACGGTCTCTGGCGGCTCCAAGCCCGCCAAACTTGAGACCGGAGCCGTGGTGCAGGTGCCGCTTTTCGTGAACGAGGGAGACGTAATCAGGGTGGATACCCGCACCGGACAGTACGTGGAGAGGGTCAGCTGATGCTCACCCTAAAGCGGCTGCGCGAGTTCAAGGAATATCTTGAGTCCGGGGCCTTTCTTGAGGATTTCGAAATGCGGCCTCCGGACGGACAGGCCGAGATGCTGGAGATGATAGATCTCCTCTGGGAGATCTGTGAGAAGGCCGACGAGATCATGACCGAACATTTCTATCGTCGTTTGCGGGAAAAAGAAGGCTAATGCCGTATTTCGTCCGGGCCCGGACCTATCTGCGCTATGCGGAGGAGGAGTTCCGGCGCGGACACTTTGAGGAAGCCCTGATCCTGGCCGCAAAAGCCATCTGGGCCCTGGCCCAGGTGGAGGCCCCCAAGGAAAAACCCGGCCCGGAAGAGGTGATTGCCGAGCTTTCCCGGGCCGCGGAACCCGAGGTGGCCCGCTTCTTCCGGGAGGCCCGGGAGAAATTTAAAGAAGGAATTTCTCCCGATGAGGCCCGGGAGCTTTCCGCCGCCGCTCTGCGCAGGGCCCGGGAGATCCTCTCCCCCATCCTCGGTCCCTCCCTATGATCTCGCGTGCGCTGGTTTCCTTCTGGGAGAAGACCCGGCCCCTTTATCGCCCCCTGGCCTGGGTTTACGGTCTGGCGGTAGGCGGGCGGAACTGGATTTACGCGCGGGGCTGGCGCAGGAGACGACATCCCGGAGTCTTTTCCGTGGCCGTGGGTAACCTTTCCCTGGGGGGAGAGGGAAAGACCCCGTTTACTCTGGCCCTGGCCGAACTTTTTCAGGCCCTGGGCGGCCGACCGGTGGTCATTCTCCGGGGCTACGGCGGAAGGACCCGGGGGCCTCTGGTGGTCTCCGAAGGGAGAGGGCCCCTGGTCTCTGCGGAGCTTTCGGGCGAGGAGGCCCTCCTTTACGCCTTAAGGCTTTCCGGGGTCCCGGTGGTGGTGGGACGGGATCGCCTGGCCGCCGCGGAGCTGGCCATAAGACACTTTGCCCCGCGGGTCCTGCTCTTTGATGATGCTTTCCAGCATCTCCGTCTGAAACCGGATCTCAACCTTCTGGTGGTCTCCGCCTCGCGGGATCCTTTTTCCGAGAGGCTTTTCCCTGCCGGACGTCTGCGGGAGCCTGTAAGCGCCGCCCGAAGGGCCACGGCGGTTTTCATCACCCGGGCCAATCTGTTTCCACAAAGGGCCCGGGAGCTGGCCCGGCGCTTCCAAGCCCTGGGACTTACGGTCCACCTGCTCTCCTTCGAAAGCGGGCCCCTGGTGAGCCTGGCTGGAGGAAGACTTTTCCCCTATGGCGGAGGACGGCCCAGAAGGGTGGTGGCCTTTTGCGCCATCGGTGAGCCGGAGGACTTCCGGCGGACTCTCGAGACCAGGGGTTTTGAGGTGCTCCATTTTGAGGCCTTTCC
>JALWCD010000261.1:0-1213 GCA_027036915.1 Thermodesulfatator sp.
GTCTCACTATCGGTGTCCGATTTGCTAATGTCATAGGAAAAAAAGTAACTGGTGTAAATTTCACGGGGGAAATTGTATGAGAAGTTGAGATTTCCCTGATAATGAGTCAACTTACTTTCGGTATGGGCTTCGGTAACGAAGTAAAAACCCCTTACGTGAGGCTCAACTGGCTGGACCGGAAAACCGGAAACCAGAATTAATCTAAAGAAACGGGCTTTGATCGGTCTGGAAAACTGGTAGGGCAGGGAAACGCCGCTGGCAATCCTGGTCCACCTAATTCCGTCGGAACTATATTCTATATCCCAGTTACTGGTCCCCGAAACAGCTTTGCGGTTGGTCCAGTCAGTAAAAAACTCCAGGCCCTGAATCTCCTTTTGCGCCCCCAGAAGTACCAGGGTATTGGTTTCCGTAGGGGTGGTTCCGGGATAAAGGGTCCCGGGAGGCGTGCCATTAAAGGAAAGATCCACATAGACCCTGGCTCGGCCCCCGGCCCCCAAGGTATAGGTTATCTCGGAGGTGGATAGGGAATACTGCTGGGAAAGGGAAAAGGAAAGACCGTGAAAGATATTGCTATATGACATGCGAACCACCTGGGCATTACTCCGGCTTTCGGAATCAGCAATCAGATCCTTGCTGCGATCCAGCCGGAAGTCGTAATTTACCGAAAGATTGGCCAGTAGCCCCTCCTCAAAGGATCTTGCCAGCGAAAATCCCCAGCCGTTGCTCCTGCCATCCACGGTTCGGGGATGGGCCTCGTTCCATTGACGGTTGTAGTTAAAGTAAAGGCCAATATTAACTTTTTTATAAGAAGTGGAGAGGTTGGCGCTCAGGGCGTGAGATCTCATGGGCGGAGTACTTTCGGTCTCAGACCGGGTCCCGCTTCCGGAAAGATTGAAACTGAAAAGGTCATTTACAATGGAAAAGTATAAGTTTGGAGTCAAATTTTTACGCCAGGTATTGGCCTGCTTCTGGTGGGAATATCTCATACTGCCTCCGGCATTTAAGGCCTGTGTTAGAGTACGGGCAAAGGAAAGAGTATAGGTCTGGATCCACTGTGGGGGGGCCCCTTTACTTTTGCTTCTTTGCCAGGAGGCTGAGAAATTAAAACCCCACGCCGGCCCCCCCGCCAGCGGTCCGGAGCTGTCCTCTTTTCCTTGCCCGTACCCCAACACAGGCCTTAAATAACGGCGGCAGTATGAGATATTCCCACCAG
>JALWCD010000261.1:1223-5586 GCA_027036915.1 Thermodesulfatator sp.
AATTAAAACCCCACGCCGGCCCCCCCGCCAGCAATACGGTCAGGAGGAACCAGACCCACATCTATTTGCCCTGGGCCGGGGCCTCCGTTAACCTAGGTCTCCTCAGGCTATGAGGATCAAGATGACACTTTAAACACTGCGGGAACTTCCTGTGCAGGGCCTCGGAATGGGGTTTCCCATGACACCCCACACATTTGGGTTTAAATCCGTGACGATTGTGACAGAAAATACAGGTCTGTTTCCCGTGCTTGGTGGTGGTGGAGGCCAGACGATCGAGCTCTATCTTATGACAGGCCCCACAGACCCGGTTATCCACTTCAAGCCCTTCAAAGACCTTAATGTCCCGGGGCATGTGCGGATTGTGACACATAAGACATTCCTCAACCGTCTGGTCCGGAACGTGTCCTTCGTCATGGCACTCGAAGCACTTCGGAACCCGGCCGTGTCGCTCGGAATGACATCCCTCACACCCCACCTCTTGATGGGCGCTCTCGTGCGTCTGGAGAGTTTCGGAGGGCCTCTGATGACAGGATACACACTTCCCGCTCACACTGGCAAGTTCTATCCGGCGGGGACTGTGAGGTTCCTGATGACAGGAGAGACACTCCCTGGCCGCCTCGCCATGGGGAAGGCCGTGGCACTTATCACACCTGGGCATGATGGCCTTCCAGTTATTTTTCAAGGGGTTATAGCGGTGATAGACTTCGTGACAGTTGGTGCAGACCTGCCGGTGTTTACCCCCCTGGTCCTTGAGAATCCTGTAGATGGGATAGTGACAGCGAGCACACTCCACCGGGGAAAGGGGTTTAATTTCGCCTTCGAAAAGAGCTTTTTCCGGGGGAACTTCCTTTACCCGAGGTGCTTCCTTCGCAAGTTCAACCTTACCCACGGCCTTTCCAGAACTTGGCGCCTCAATCTTCCTGGCAGGTCCTCCGGTCTTGCTGGCAGGTTCTCCGGTCTTGGCCGTGGTGGTACAGGAAACCAGCCAGATAAGACCCGCTATCAAAAAGACTAACATTCCCCAAAAGGCCTTCCTCATCTCTGACCTCCTTATTTTATCAAATTGTGTGGATCCTCGTGACACTCCAGACAGCCGGAAAATCCCTCCAGCATATCCGCGGGATGAGGCACTCCATGACAGGTCTCACACTTGGGCCTCACCCCATGCACCGAGCGGTGACAGAAGACACAGGCCAGCTGAGCATGCTTGGTATCCCCGGACTCAAGGGTCTCCCTGATCTCTTCATGACAGGCCGCGCAGAGACGATTGGGCACATCGGCCCCGTAGGTAATCTCTGTGGGCTTATGGGCCTGGTGACAGCTCACACAGTCCTCAAAGGTCTGGCCCTCAAGATGTGGATCATGACAGTCGAGGCAGTTGGGGATGTAGCCGTGTCTGGTATGGCAGAAGTTACAGGCCTGCTCCGCATGAGCGCTAGGCATACTGGCCATCTGCTCCCCGGGCCCGAGATGACAGGAAAGACAGGCCTTTTTGTATTCACCTCCTTCGAAGGTGATCTCAAGAGGGGTATGCGGGTTGGTATGACACTGGAGACAGTTCTCAAGGGTGAAATGACTTTTCCCCTGGTGGCACCTGGAACACTGAGGAATCATCTTCTCTCTGGGAAAGAGAGGGGCATGCCCTTCGTGACATTTAATACACCCCACCTTGGCGTGCTTGCCGCCTTTTTTATCGACCTGTTCAACCTGAGGAGGATGACATTTCACACAGTCCGCGTCTGTAAGGATCGGAGGGGACGAGGCCGGTGTATCTCCCGCGGAGCCCTGAGCCCCTATTCCGTTTATAAGCGTTCCAAGCCAAACCAAACCAAATAAAACCATACTCATCCCTAATTTCCTCACGGCTGCGCCTCCTTTCCCGGAGATTTTTTAGGGGGCTTTCCCTTTTTACCTTTTTTGGGGGTCTCTATGGGTCTGAGAGGCGTGATGAAGGAAGGCACCGGGGAATAGGCGCCTTCCTCCTCTCCAAACACGAAGACCTGGACCCTTCGGTTGAAAAGATCCGCCACATAGACCCGACCCTGAGGGTCTATGGCAATGTCGGTGGGGTAATTGAACCAGCCCGGGGCCCAGCCCCGGCCTCCGAACTCGAAAAGAAAACGGCCGTCCCGGTAGGAATAGGCCAGGCCGGTGTGCCGCATGTAGTCTATGATGAGGATAAGGCCCAGATTGGGATCGGCGGCTATCCCGCTCGGGCGGCTGAGTTTCCCCGGCCCACCGCCCTTCTTTCCACCCTTGAAAAGAAAATGCCCCAGAGCGTTGTAAACATAGAAACGACCCATCTGGGCGCTTACGAGATAGAGCCGACCTTTACGATCCACATAAACGTCGTTGATCAAGGCCTTCTCTTCCGGAAAACCGGGGGCCACCCGGTCCTTAATCGTTATAATTCGCACGAATCGTCCCTCTCGATCGAGAACCACCACACCGGCAAAAATCTCGCCGGCCACATAAATGAATCTCTTCCCCACCGCCACCGAACGAGGCCTAAAATCAGGGGCTCCCTCGAAAGGATAATCCCGGAAGAAGAATTCCTTCTCCAGTATTCCAGCCCCGTTCAGGATGCTAAGCCGGGGCGGCTTTTTTAGCGTGGCGGCCTGACACACATAGATGTACCCCTCTTTGTCCACCGCGATTCCATAAGGACCTTCTATGCCCCGGCCTCTTCCCAGAGAAAAGCGGGGAAAGAAATCCGGGCTGAAAATGGCCAGCTCGCTTCGCCCGGGATCGGAGATGTAAATCTCATAGGTGGAAGGGTCGAAGGCCACATGCATGGGAGAAACAAAAGGACGAGCCTCCACATCCCGCTCAAGGACTCCGAGAACTACCAGTTTCCTGGAAGGAATATGCTGGCCCTTCGGAGTCTCGCTCGCAAAGGCTATTCCCACCAGGCACCCGAGAAGTAGAGCTCCTCGCACAACCCGCATTCCGCCTCCCCAACCCGGACCCAAAAAAAGCGGGGCCTTGCGGCCCCGCTTTTTCCGGGGGACTACCCCCCGGCTAGAGCTTACTTACTGGTATGACAGGCAAAACAACCACAGTTCGCATTCTGTGTTCCGGCAGTACAGGCCGTGTAATCCCACCGCAGAAGATCGTCGTAGGGCGAACCGTGGGCCTTGTGGCAGGAGAGACAGAGCACGATGGCGTCCCCAGAGGCCTGGAGCACCTGAGAATTCACGGCTCCGGTATTACTGCCCACCGGTACATCGGGAAAGTAATCGCCCGCAGCCGTAATTCCATAATTTCCATTCCAGAGAGAAGTTCCGTTTCCAGCTCCGGGGTAAGCGCCATATTCCTTGGTCTTCACATTATTCATGTCGTAGTCGGTCGGATGGCGAATCCAGGGGCTACCTATGGTGGTATCGTAGTCCACCTGGGCGTGGAAATCGCCGTGGCACTGACCACAGAGGTAGTTGATAGAGCCCTTATTCGGAGCGGTATAGGAATTCACGCTGCTCCGATCAACGGCGTAATAGCCGTTGTGGTCTGTCTTATCAACCGTCGCTTCGTAGTCATTATCCTCGGTTCCCAGGATTCCGTAAAGGAACCGGTAGCTGTCGTAAACTCCGTTAGGCTGGGTGGTACCAGTGCGATCTATGTTCTGATGGTGGGCACCGGAGATGGAGGCGAAGGGATCCTGATAAGCGGGATCACCGTGACATCCATAGGTTCCGGCACAACTCACCGCCTGATTAGTAGGCCAGGAACTACCACGCCCATAATCGGTATTGCTTACATACCCTGGAGGTGCCGAGAGAACATCATCCGGATTGTTTAGCTCATCCACATTGTGAACCTTGGCGTCACTATTGGTCTGGAGATAAAAAAAGTCTCCACCCGCCAGGCTACTACCCCTGCTAGAACCAAACACATAACCCGGATCGCTACTATGTTTAACCAGAGGCGTTACAGCCTGCACATCACTCGGAGCACTGTCCGAATGGCAACCCAGGCAGTTATTAGCCCGCAGGAGCGCACGATAGGGACCTCCGCCATCAAAGGTCATAGCCGTGCCATTCTGAGAATTGTGCATGGTGTGACAGCTACTACACTGCCCGCTTACCTTGGCCTGGGCCAGGCCCATCAGGCCACCCAGGAAAACAAAGGCTATCAGCCATACCAACAAAACCTTATCCTTCATGGCCACCCCCTCACTATTTAGTTTTAATTTAAGTGTATATCAGGGTTCAGTCTTATGTCAAGAACTTTTTACTAATTATTAACAAACGGAGCACGAATTTTCAAAAGCTTGTTCTTTCTTGCTATTTTTTTGAATTTTAAACCAAAAGTCCAGAGAGTAAGCGAGAAATTTCAGGAAAAAATGATGAGACCTGCCCAGAGA
>JALWCD010000262.1:0-2899 GCA_027036915.1 Thermodesulfatator sp.
GTGATTGTGGCCCCCCCCCACCCTTACGGCGTACTTTTCCAGATATCGAAGGCCGGGAGTGGTCTTCCGCGTTTCCACAATTTTCACCGGCAGTCCTTCCACCGCTTTTACAAATCGCCGCGTGAGGGTGGCGATCCCGGAAAGATGCTGTAGGAAATTGAGGGCCACCCGTTCCCCCTTGAGGATGGATCTCACCCTCCCGGAGACCTCAAGTAACACGGTGCCGGGGGGAACCTCCTCCCCCTCCCCTACCCACCTTTCCACGCGGAGCTCCGGATCCAGGAGGTGGAAAACCTCTTCCGCTACCGGCAGACCACAGACCACCAGCCCCTCCTTGGCCCTGGCCACCGCCCGTCCGTAGAGTTCCTCCGAAATCAGGGTTTCGGTGGTGACGTCCCCGAAAGAGAGATCCTCCTCAAGGGCCCTCTTTACGATTTTACGGAGCAAAAGGGACTCCAGGGACATGCCAGAATTCTAGTCCTTTTGGCGCCCGGGGGTCAAGTCACCGCTTTGTTCAAAAATTTGACACCCTTATCTTAGTGTGATATGAGAGACTTCCGAAAAAGTCCACCCTCCCGGAGGGAGGAAAATATTATCGAGGTTTCATATGCAGGAAATTATAGGAAAAAGCCCGGCCATTCAGAAGGTTTTTCAACTCATCAAAAAAGTGGCCCCCACGGAGAGCACGGTCCTTATCCTGGGGGAATCCGGAACCGGAAAGGAACTGGTGGCCCGGGCCATTCATAACCAAAGTCGACGCCGAGAAGGGCCATTTATCCCGGTCAATTGCGGGGCCATTCCGGAGGAACTCCTTGAGAGCGAACTTTTCGGATATGAAAAAGGAGCCTTTACCGGAGCCAGTCGAAGTAAACCCGGACGTTTCGAACTGGCTCAGGGAGGGACCATTTTTCTGGACGAAATTGCGGAAATGAGCCCCAAGCTGCAGGTAAAACTCCTGCGAGTACTTCAGGAAAAAACGGTAGAAAGATTGGGAAGTGAACGTCCCATTACGGTGGACATCCGTATTATCGCGGCCACCAATCGTGATCTGGAGAAGGAGGTGGCCGAAGGCCGTTTCCGGGAAGATCTTTATTTCCGTCTGAATGTCATTCCCATCAAGCTGCCTCCTCTTCGGGAAAGAAAAGAGGACATCCCTCTGCTTGCGGAACACTTCCTGGCCCGGTTTTGTGAAAGGGAAGAGGTTCCGCGCAAGAGGCTTTCGGAAAAGGCCCTGAAAAGACTGATGGAGTATCACTGGCCGGGTAATGTGCGGGAGCTTGAAAACCTTATGGAAAGACTGGTCATTCTCACCGAGAGGGAGGTCATTGAGGAAGAGGATCTTCCGGAGCATATCAGAGTTCCCCGGATCTCCACCAATCCCGGGGTTAAGGTCTCTTTCAAGGAAGGCGTCAGCCTTCCCCAGGCCCTGAGAGAATTTGAGAGGAGTCTTATTCTCCAGGCTCTGGAGGCCTCCGGAGGAGTCAAAAGCCGGGCGGCCAGGCTTCTCGGTATAAAACGCACCACTCTGATCGAAAAAATGAAACGTCTGGGGCTGGAATAATTTAGGCCCAATTTTTGCATGTTTATCCTACAAATGAAAGAACATGGTTTTATCCTAGGGTTAATATTTCTTTTGTTTTTCGCGGACGTGGGGACCCTCTGGGCTCAGAAAAACCCGGAAAAGGACCCCGGGTGGTGGCTTTCGCAGGCTCGTTTTGTTTATGAGCAGGGTGACTTTCTCGGGGCCCTTTATATCGTGAGGGAAGCCCGTAACCGTTTTCCCAAACACGGAGAGTTCGCGATTCTCGAAGCTCGAATCCTCTATGATCTGGGGCATCCGGAAAAATGTGTGAAGATATTGGGCCCCCTTTCTTTGTCTTATGAACTTAAGCCGGAGGACCTGCTCCTTCTCTCCAGGGCCTATCTGGACCTCAAAGATCTGGGCAACGCTCTCTTTTACGCGCGTCTGGTGGAAAAGAAGGCCCGAAAACCAGAACTTATCTGCGAGGCCAGGGTTATTGCCGCCCGGGCCTATCTAAAAAACAAACTTCGACGCAAAGCCATCCGCCAGGCCCGGGAAATCCTTCAGGGGGGCTGTTCGGATAAGATCGTGGCTCAGGCTCTGGAGATCCTCCTTGAGACCGGCCTTCCTCCTCAAAAGATCCAGGGCTATCTCGCCCGCAATCCCAATCTGAAACTTTATGCCCCCAAGATTTTTAAATACCTCGGGGACAGGCTCCTGGCCGAAGGGAAGCTTCTTGAGGCCGAGGAATCCTATTTTCGGTATCTCAATCTTTCCGGCAAAGAGGAAGAGGCTCCTCCTATATTTTTGAAACTGGCGGAAGCCGCCTTCCACCAGAAAAAACTACGAAAAGCCCGGCTTTACTATAAATTACTGGCCACGGTCTGGCCTCACCGCGACGAGGCTCAGTTTGCCAAGTTCAGGCTGTATCATCTGGCCTATATCCTCAACAAACGTCTGGGCCTGCCCACCCTAAAACAGCGTAAGGCCCTCATCCCCATCATTAACGACCTTCGCCGTAAACATCCCGATAATCCCATCACCCAGGAGGCTCAGGCCTTTGAAATCGAGCTCTATCTAGAGGATAAAAGACCGGAAAAGGCCTTCGAAACTGCCATCGATTTCGTCCAGAGATATCCCCGATCCAGACACCTCTCGAGGGTTTACCGGCTCCTCTGTGAGGCCGACAATCTTTACCTTGCCCGTCTATTCACCGAAAAGGCCTATTCCAGGATTCTTGAGCTTGAAAGAAATTACCGGAAGTTTGCCAGTCAGGCTACCTGTGGAGCCCATTTTTACTGGGTGGGAAAAGTTTATGAGAGATTTTATCTCTACACCAGAAGAAATTATTACTTTTTACGTGCCCTGGAATGGGGG
>JALWCD010000262.1:2909-5549 GCA_027036915.1 Thermodesulfatator sp.
TGATCGTTCTCTGGCCTTAGCCACCAGAAACATCGATCTGGCCCTGAGGATTCTGGAAGCCCCGGATTTTAACGCTACGGATAACGACTTCGCCTTTCTCATCCAGCTGGCCCTGGAAAACGAGGACTATCTTCGGGCCAGACGTATCCTGAATAAAGCCCGGAGACGTTTTCCGGATTCGGTTACCCTCAAGTGGCTGGCAGGTCTTTATTTCGAGAAGACCGGTCGGGAGGAAGCCCTGGCGGTCTGGAGGGAGCTGGCCAGTGAGAACTCCACCGAAGGTCGCCTGGCTCAGGGAATTCTGAAAAGCCTTGAACTGGTAGAAGCCGCTCGCAAAGTAATATACTGAGAAAGATGAGCAAAGTTCTTCTCGTTTCGGAAGCCCCGGAACTTTTAGCCCTGGCCGAAGACCTGGAGGCCGAAGGTCTGGAGGTCCTCCGGAGTTCTGAGATTTCCCGTCTCACCGAACTGGTCCAAGCCGAAAAACCGGCGGTCCTCCTTCTAGAGGTGTCAGCGAAGGGGGCTTCCCCCCGTCGAATTCTTGACGATCTTCGGCGTCACAATCTCAGGGTCGCGGTCATTTTTCTGGCCCGGGAAGTCTCCCTTGAAGAAGCGGTGGCGGCGGTGAGGGCCGGAGCCTATGATTTCCGTCTGCTTGAGACCGACCGCAAGGTTTTAAAAAAACTGGTTTTAACCGCCCTTGAGGAGCACGGCGTCTTTACCACAATCGAGGGCTTCCTCACTCGTGATCCGGGGCTGAAAGCCCTTCTCGAGAAATTGCGCCCGGTGGCCAGAAGTCGGGCTCCGATTTTGATTACCGGGGAATCCGGCACGGGCAAGGAGGTCCTGGCCCGCTGGATCCATAGGGTTAGCGATCGGGCCCGGGGGCCTTTCATAGCCATCAATTGTGCGGCCCTCCCGGAGGCCCTGCTTGAATCCGAATTGTTCGGGTATGAAAAAGGAGCTTTCTCCGGGGCCCTTACCCGCAAAAAAGGAAAGTTCGAACTGGCCGACGGAGGTACCCTGCTCCTTGATGAAATCACCGAAATGCCTCTGGCCCTCCAGGCCAAGCTCCTGCGCGTCCTTCAGGAAGGAGAGGTGGATCGTCTGGGCGGGGCCTATCCCATCAAAGTGGATGTTCGGGTCATTGCCACCACCAACCGGGACATAGAGGCCGAGGTGGCGGCCGGACGCTTTCGGGAAGACCTCTATTTTCGGTTAAACGTCATTCCGGTAAAACTTCCTCCTCTCCGCGAAAGACCTCAGGATATTCCATATCTGGCCGAATACTTTCTCAAAGAATTTTCCCGGACCTACGGAAAAAAACTTGAAGGCTTTGCTCCTGAAGTCCTAGAAGTCCTCCAAAATTATGAGTTTCCAGGCAACGTACGAGAGCTTAAAAATCTAATAGAACGGGCCGTCCTTCTGAGTCAGGGCCCTATGATCACCCTTGAAGATCTGCTCTGGTCCTCCCCGAAAAAAAGCCTTGAAATTACCCCTTCCTCCTCCTCTTCTTCCCCTTCCTCCCCTTCTCTCCATTTAAAACCCTTACGAGAACTCGAAAAAGAAGCCATCCTGGAAGCCCTCAGGGCCTGTGAAGGTAATCGCACACGAGCCGCGGAGCTTCTGGGCATAAGCGTCCGGACCCTGAGAAATAAACTCCGGCAGTATCGGGCACAGGGTTTGCTATAAATCTCCACGGGAGGTGTCGAAGATGTTTGGCAGGGTCTTCCAGAAGACCTGGGACTTGGTAAATCAGAGTCTGAAATTGCGCCTCCTGCGACACGAGGTCCTGGCCTCGAACGTGGCCAATGTGGATACTCCGGGCTACCGTCGCAAGGATGTGCCGTTCGAAAAACTCATGCGAGCCTATCTTAACGAAAGTCCTCTGCCCCTCAGACGCACCCGTTCCGAACATTTTTCGGCCCTCCGGTCTTCGAGAAAACCGGAAATAGTGGAAGCCGAGGAACTGGGCACTCCCAACAATGTTTCTTTGGAGGAAGAGATGTCCCGGCTCATGGAAAACCACCTCCTTTATCAGGCCACCGTTCAGGCCTTGATAAAGGAGATCCAGCTTCTACGTGAGGCCATCACCGAGGGAGGTAAGTAGCCATGAAATTACTTACAGCCTTAAGGATCGCCGGAAGCGGACTTCTGGCCCAGAGGGTAAGGCTCAACATCGCCTCCATGAACTTAGCTAACGCTCATGTCACCCGGACTGCGGAGGGCAGCCCCTATCGGGCCAAGGATGTTATCCTGGTGGCCGATCCGGTGTCTGAGGAAGGAGAAATTTCGGAGGTGAAGGTAGCCGAAATCGTGGACGACCCCGCACCTTTCAGGGAGGTGTACGACCCCTCACACCCGGATGCGGACGAAAGAGGTATGGTGAAATACCCCAACGTGGATGTCCTTACGGAGATGGTGGAGCTGCTTTCGGCCGGAAGGGCTTATGAGGCTAATCTTACGGTGGTGAACATCACCAAGGATCTGGCCCTTAAGACCCTGGACATTCTGCGTTCATAATTTCGCTCCAGGAGGTTTGAGATGAAGATCAACTCTTTGACTAATTTTTCTCTTCCCGAAAAAGACGGACGGAGCGCGGTCCGGAGAGAGCGCGATTTCGGGGATTTTCTCAAGGAA
>JALWCD010000263.1 GCA_027036915.1 Thermodesulfatator sp.
AGGGGATTGACATTGCGCTCTTTTCCGCCGGAGCAAGCCGAAGCTTGGAGTACGCCCCGAAGTTTGTCGCAGACGGAGCCGTGGTGGTGGACAATTCCAGCGCCTGGCGCATGGACCCGGAGGTACCGCTGGTAGTGCCGGAGGTGAATCCTCATGCCGTGGCCGGTTATAAAAACAAGGGGATAATTGCCAACCCCAACTGTTCCACCATTCAGATGGTGGTTCCGCTTAAGCCCCTTCACGATTACGGGCGCATAAAGCGCATCGTGGTGGCCACCTATCAGGCGGTCTCCGGGGCCGGGCAGAAGGCCATAGACGAGCTTTCGGCACAAGTACGGGCCTGGTGCGCAGGCGAAGAGATGCCGCCTGCGCAGGCCATCGCTCACCAGATCGCCTTTAACTGCGTGCCCCACATTGACGTCTTCCTGGATAACGCTTACACCCGCGAGGAAATGAAGATGGTGAACGAGACCAAAAAGATCATGGAGGACGATAGCATCCGGGTTACGGCCACCTGCGTGCGGGTTCCGGTCTTTTACGGGCACGCCGAGGCCGTGAACATTGAGACCGAGCGCAGGATCACCCCGGAGAAGGCCCGGGAGCTTCTTTCGGGGTTTCCGGGGGTGGTGGTGCTTGACGATCCGGAGAATAAGGTTTATCCGCTTCAGGTTCAGGTTGCCGGGCGGGACGAGGTCTTCGTGGGCCGCATCCGGGAGGACGAGTCCGTGGAGTGCGGCCTCAACCTCTGGATCGTGGCCGACAATCTGCGTAAAGGGGCGGCCACCAACGCCGTCCAGATCGCCGAGATCCTGGTCCGGGAGTATCTTTAGGGAGGTCCTAAATGCCTGAAGAGAAACGGGAGGTTCCGGTCTGTCCGGCGGCCGGGCCGTTTTACGCCGAGGACGAGATAGACCTTTACGAACTTTTACTCGTCCTCTGGCGGCGGAAGAAGGTGATCTTTTTGACTTTTCTGGTCTTTCTAATGTTTGCCGCTATTTACGCCTTTCTTAGTCCTCCAGTTTATCGCCAAACGGTTCTCATCAAGTTGCCTCTCAACAATATGCCTCTCAACAATATGCCTCTTCTTTCTACCGAGGAGGCTAAAGAGATTGTTCATTCTCTGGGAAACCTTTTAGAAGAGCGTAATTATGTCAAATTGGCCGGAGTTTTAGAGATTAAAGAAGATGAAGCTCGACAAATAGTAAAAATTTCCCCTCAAACCCTTAGAAGATCAAATAATCTTCTTAAAGTAGTGATAGAAACCCATACACGATCTCTTCTTCCCAAAATTGCCCAAGGAATTGTAGATTTCATCAACGAGAATCCTTATTTGAAAGAAAAAATTCGGATCTGGGAGCAAACGCTTGATCAAAAGGAACGTACTATTTCCGTAAGGCTGGCCAGTCTGGAAAACCTTAAAAATTACATCCTTTCAGAGATACAAAAGGGAAATTTGCGTCTCCTAGGGTTCAATCCCCTGGATCTAGAGGGCTACATTTTAAATCTTAAACAACAGCTTGAGGTCATAAAGGCTCAACGCAAACTCATTTCAGGAGCGGAGCTGGTGGTGTCTGGAGCCCTTCCCCGGAAACCCGTCAAGCCCAAGCGAGCCCTGATTCTGGCCGTGGCCGGAGTCTCGGGGCTTTTCCTGGGCGTATTCCTGGCCTTTTTCGTGGAGTGGTGGGAGAAGGCCCGGGAGGAACACCGTAAAAGCTCTTGATAAGCAGCCTTACGCCGCTTGAAGAGATCTTGGTGGAGGAGGGGGCCCTCGGCTACGGGCTCTCGGAGGAGGTGCTCCGAAGGGCGAAGGCCCGGGGTCTCCCCGTAAGGGTCATTCCCTCCTACCGGGATTATCCCTTTCCCTTTAAGCCCTGGCCTGAGCTTCTCACCTGGGGAAAGCGAAGGCTTTTTCTTCTGCGTTATGCCGGGCGTTTCTTCCGCCCCTGTCCGGGCACGATCCGCTATCTCTGCTGCGGCTACCGGATCTTTCATTTCGGGGAGGGGTGTCCGCTTGACTGCTCCTACTGCATCCTTCAGGCCTACCTCAACCGGCCGGGGCTAAAGCTCTGGGGAAACCTCTGGGAGGAGGGCTGGCCCGAGCTTGAGGAGACCCTGCACGAGGCCCGGGACTCAGGCCGCATCCTCCGGGTGGGAACCGGGGAGTTCGCCGACAGCCTGGCCCTTGAGCCCCTCTGCGGGGTGGCCGAGGAGCTTTCCCGACGCTTTACCGAGATAGAAGCCCCGGCGGTGCTTGAACTCAAGACCAAAGTGGCTCTTTCCGATAACTTCCTTGAACGCCTTCCGAAAAGCCCCAGGATCATTCTCGCCTGGTCGGTAAACAGCCCCCGCATGAGTGAAGAGGAAGAGCGAGGGGCCGCACCCCTTGAGGAGCGCTTGCGCTCCGCGGCCCGGGCCGCAAGCCGGGGCCTTTCCGTGGCCTTTCACTTTGACCCCCTGATTCTTTTTCCAGAGACCGTTGAGGCCTATCTTCAAGTGGTGGATCGCATCTTTGCCCTGGTGCCCTCCGAGCGCATCGTCTGGATCAGCCTTGGCACCCTGCGCTACCTTCCGGAATTAAAGGAGATCGCCGAGGAGCGCTTCCCGAAGACCCGGATCTACACCGGGGAGTTCGTGACCGGCCTTGACGGAAAACGCCGCTACTTTCGGCCCTTAAGGGTTGAGGCCTATCGTCGGATATACACCCGCATAAAGGAGCACGCCCCAGAGGTCTGCGTCTATCTCTGTATGGAAAGCCCGGAGGTCTGGCGAGAGGCCCTGGGCTTTAGCCCGATGGAAAAAGGCGGCCTTTCCCGGATGCTTGATGAGGCCGCCCGAAAGGTGTGCGGGATTTAGCCCTCCTCGGGAAGACCGGCGTAAAGTTCGGAAAGCGGGATCTCCACCTCTAAGCACTCAAGCCTTATCCGGTCCTCAGGGCGGCTGTAGACCTCCTCCTCCCAGTTCCGCGAGCGCCGATAGACTACGGCCTCGGGACGATCCTGGGAAAGAATGAGGTATTCCTTAAGGCTTGAGATCTGCGTGTAGAGAAAGAACTTTTCCAGGCGGTCTATCCGGGCCGTTGAAGGAGAAGAGATCTCCGCGATGAGACAGGGCCTTTCCACCAGAAGCGGGTCCCGGTCCTCCGGATCGCAGGTCACCACCAGGTCGGGATAGTAATAAAAGTGCTTGTTTCCGAAGCGAAGATAGAGTTTGACTTCGGCCATAAACATCTGACAGCCCTTTTCCTGGGCCTTGGGAAAAAGGAGGTAGCCCAGTTTAAAGTTGATCAGGTTGTGCCGTTTGGTGACCCCCGACATGGCATAAACATAGCCGGCCACATACTCGTGCTTGATCTCCGCCGCCTCCTCAAACCGCAGGTATTCCTCGGGGGAGATCGGGCCGAAGGGTTCCTCCTCTCCTTTACCCTCTATGACCAGAAAGGAGGTTTCCGGGCTCGGTAATTTTCTGGCCGTTTCCATCGTGAAAACTCCTTTCTTCATCTTAAACGATCTTTTTCCGATAGGGCAAGGAGGGAAATTTCGGGGTATGATAGGGGGCATGCGAGTGCCGGTCTTGGTTCTATTTCTTCTGATTTTGGCGGTAAAAACGGTCCTTCCTTCGGGGTGTCTTAAGTGTCATGAGGTAAAACTTGATTCCCGGCACGATTTTCCCTGCACGCGGTGTCACGGAGGGAACGCGGACGCCGAGAAGAAAGAGGCGGCCCACCAGGGGCTCATCGCCCACCCGGCGCATCCCGAAAACTGGGACCGGGCCTGCGGAGCGTGCCACGCCCGGGAGATCCGGGCCCTAAGGAAAAGTTCCCACTACACCCTCGCTCCGGCGGTAAACGCTGTGCTTTCGGCCTTCGGGCTTCCGCAGGTGAGATCCCTCACGGAGATTCCCGAGCCTTCCGGCATAAGGAGCCGGGCGGATTTGGTCTATGACCTTCTCCGGCGTCGGTGCCTTAAGTGTCATCTATTCTTTCCGGGCGAGGACTATCCCGAAGCCCGGCGGGGCACGGGCTGTGCGGCCTGTCATCTACCTTACGCCGGGGGAGAGCTTCAGGATCACCGCTTTCAAAAACCCACCTCCCGAAACTGTCTCCACTGTCACTACGGAAACCGGGTGGGCTGGGACTATTACGGATTCTTCGCTCATGATCTTCCCTACGCCTTCCGCACGCCGCTGGTAGAGGGCGAATTTCCGGCCCGTCCCTGGGGGATTGAATTCCACGAGATGACCCCGGACCTTCACGCCCAAAAAGGCCTTTCCTGCACCGCCTGCCACGGAAGGGCCGAACTCATGGAAGGGAGGTCCGGAAAGAGCTGCCTTTCCTGTCACCGGAAGGTGGCCGGCCGCCGGCCCTTTCACACCCGGAGGGTGCTTTCCCGGGTGCGCTGCGCAAGCTGTCATGCGGTGTGGATGGCCCGGGACGAAGGTCTATACCTTACCCTTTACGAGGCCCCGGACTTTGAGGAATGGCAGGAGCTTTTCGTGCAGGAGGACGCCGAAATAGAGACCCGGTTCCGGGAATTTTTTCAGGGGAAGACCCCCCAAGGGGTCATGAGCGACAAGCTTTCGGGAAAGATCCGCCGGGGGGTGTGGTTTCTGACCCTTAAGAGGAGGCGCTTTGAGGGGGTTCCGCTTGGCCGCGACGAAAAGGGCCGCCTAAGCCCGATAAGGCCCATGCTGGATCTCCACCTTACCTACGTAAACGCCGAGGACGAAGTTCTCATCGAAGACTGGCACCCTTCGGGAAGGATCTCACTTCCCGTGACCCCGCACACCACCGGCCCGGGGGACACCTTCCGGAGTCTTGAAATTCTTCGCCGGCTCGGTATCCGACCGTGAAGACGGCAACCGTAAGGCTCAGCCCCCGGGGGGTGAAGACCGTCCTTTCCGGAAGGCTCTGGCTTGAAAGGCGGGATCTTTCCGCGTGGCCGGAGGAGGCCGCAGGAGAGGAGCTGCGGCTCATCTCCCCGGAGGGCTATTTCCTGGCCCGGGGATACTTCAATCCGAAAAGCCGTATTCCGGTGCGCATCTTCTCCCGCGAGGATCGCCCCCTTGACCGGGCCTTTCTCGCCGAGGCCTTTCGCCGGGCGCTCTCTTTAAGACAAAGGCTTTATCCCGGAGAGGAGGCCTTTCGCCTGATCCACGGGGAGGGGGACGGGCTTCCGGGGCTTACGGTTGACGTTTACGGAAAGGTGGCGGTGGTGCAGATCTCAACCACCGGTCTTGAAAGGCGGCGGGAGGAGGTGGTGGCGGCTATCTCCGAGGTTCTCTCCCCTTCGGCCGTGGTCTTAAAAAACGACCTTCCGGTGCGCCGGGAGGAGGGCCTTGAACTTTACGTGGAGGTGGTCTCGGGAAGGCTTGATCCCCCCGTAGAGATCACCATGGACGGGCTTCGTTTTCTCGTGGATCCCCTTCACGGCCAGAAGACGGGTTTTTTTCTTGACCAGAGGGAGAATCGTCGCTTCATAGGAAGGCTTTCCCGGGAGGCCTTAGTGCTTGACCTCTTTGCTTACAC